>NZ_JAGTTT010000017.1:0-63045 GCF_018223505.1 Anaerostipes sp. Marseille-Q3525 | reverse complement strand
AATTATGGTAAAATACAATAGCATAAATTTTGCATAAATCGAAAAAAGAGAACCCTGAAACCCTCCTTTTTACGTGCTTTAGCGACACGTAGGATTATTCGAGCCCCGTCTATCGCTCTTTTATAAAAGTCTTAGAACTTAGGAGTTATCTAGGTTTTAGGGCTTTTTTATTTTGTTATACAGTTTTTGCCAAAGTTTTTGAAAAGATAATTAATGCATATTTATCCAAGAAATTATTGATAATTCTAAAAAGAATGATTATAACATAAATAATAAAATATAGACAATAGAAATATTATTTGATATAATCAATTAACTTAAAATGGTTTAGGACATGAAAGAAATTATGATGATAGAAAAAAAGATAAAAAAATATGTAGTTGTTATTATATGTGTATTAAGTATGATAACATTAGGAAAAAAGACAGAAAATATATTTGCAAGTGATAAAAAATCAAAAGATATGGAAAATACCTTATTATCCTTCTATATAAAAAATGTATCAAATGTCGAAAGCATTAAATATATTCCATTGGATAAAAAAATAATAGGAAATAAAAGAATAACGGATAAATCAAACGTTGTAGATATTGGATTTGGAGAATATTATATTAAAGTTAAAGATGAAAAAAAGGAACTACAAGAACCAGTTTATTCTTCTTGGTATGAGTCACAGAGAGGTGGTATGCAAGTTCGTGAAAAATTATCAATAGAATATCAATTAAATAAGGATTATAATAATAAAAATCTGAGGATTTTAAAAAAAGTTGTTGAAGAAAATATTCATCCAAAAAATAAAATATTTATTTCTGCCTCACGATATGTCGATGTGAAAAATGGATATAAGAAAAATATCAAAGCATGTATTTTTTATCAAAGCTATAATATTCAACTTTATGAAAAAGATTTATTTTTTGATGATAAAATCACAACAGGAAAAATGAAAGTACCAATGGGAATTGTCTTTATTGTTAGTAAAGATATAAAACAATTACAGAATTAGAAATATATCATAATTGTAAATACGATTTTTGCACAAATTTTGCATAAATCGGAATATTAAAAACATTACAAAAGCATTACAAAAATATTTACAAAAAATGAAAAAAGTAGTATTATGTATAAGAAATCAAAAAATGGGAGGAAATATGAGACATAAAATCAAAAAAATAGTGATTTCTTATATTTTGAGTATTTGCTGTATTTTATCGTTTACGATAGGAAGCTTTAAATCGCATAATGTATATGCTTCATATTCAAGATATATAACAGCAAGATCCTTAACAGTTCGTAAGAAAGCATCTATCAAAGGAAAAGTTGCAGGATATTATAAAAAAGGGACAAAAGTTACTTGCTATAGCAAGAGTGGAAACTGGACGAAAGTTAAATATGGAAGTCACAAATATTATGTATCTACGAAATATCTTTCTACAAAGAAACCATCAACGGCTACAAAAAGTAGTACATATGTCCGTTATGTAACGGCAAGTTCTTTAACAGTTCGTAAAAAGGCAACAACAAGCTCAGCGAAACTGGGTTCTTATAAGAAAGGTACAAGTATTACCTGCTATGGAAATAAATCTGGATGGACAACGATAAAATATAGTGGAAAGAGTGCTTATGTAAGTTCTATTTATTTATCTTCGACTAAGCCATCTAAAACAAATTCAACAGTATCAAAAGGATGGCAGGTAGCTAACTATGCCAAACAGTTTATAGGGAATCCTTATAAATGGGGTGGAGAGAGCCTTACAAGGGGAGCAGACTGTTCTGGATTCACGATGAAAGTTTACCAGCATTTTGGATATTATCTTCCACATAGTTCTATTTCACAAAGAAGCTATGGAAAGTCTGTTTCATGGAGTAGTAAACAGGTTGGGGACTTAATCTGTTATAATGCTATCAATGGAGTTGGACATGTAGGAATTTATATTGGTAATAATAAAGTGGTTCATGCCGGAAGTACAGCAACAGGGATTCATACATCCACAGCCAATTACAGATCTGTTAATTGCGTTAGAAGAATTGTAAAATAGTTAATACATAAAATCTTAAATACAATAGATAGAGGAATCAGTGATATCAAGCAGATAACACTGATTCCTTTTTCGTTATGGGCTTATAGCCCTAGAGCAAACCACCCGTTGGACGGGTGGTCCTGATTTTGGATATTAAAAATATTAAGGAGTTATTACAAAGATATTTACAAGTTAAGAAAAGAATAGTAGAATAAGAAAGAAAAGGAGGATTTATGAAAAATAGAATAATCAAAACTACAATAACTTTTGCATTAAGCTTATGTTGTATATTTTCATTTTTAACAATTTCTAAGGCGCATGAAGTATATGCATCTTATTATAGATATGTAAATGCCAATTCACTTATTGTCCGCAAGACTGCATCATCAAAAGGTAAAGTTATGGGCTCCTACAAGAAAGGAACAAAATTAAAATGTTATAGCAAAAAGGGAGATTGGACAAGAATTAAGTATAAAAATTCTAAGTATTATGTAGCAACAAGATATCTGGCAACAAAGAAGCCAGCAGTGGCAACAACTACTACAGCTTTCAGTACAAAGACAAGTACATATACCCGCTATGTAACAGCCAGTTCTTTGACGATCAGAAAGCAGGCATCAACAAGTGCAGCTAAGGCTGGTTCTTATAAGAGAGGGACAAGCATTACATGTTATGGAAACAAATCAGGATGGACAACTGTAAAATACGGTGGAAATTACTGTTATGTAAGTTCAGATTATTTATCAGCAACAAAACCATCCACAACAAGTAGTTCATCACAGACAACAAGTACAGCAGCAAAAGGTGAAGAAGTCGCAAAATATGCATTGAGATTTAAGGGGTTAGCATATAAATGGGGCGGAGAAAGCCTGACAAGCGGAGTTGACTGTTCTGGATTTACAATGAAGATTTATGAACATTTTGGATATTCACTTCCACATAGTTCTACAGCACAAAGATACAGTGGAACAGCTGTTTCATGGGCAAATAAACAGCCAGGAGATCTGATCTGTTATGAGATGATCAAAGGAGTCGGACATGTAGGAATCTATATCGGTAATAATCAGGTGGTTCATGCAGGAAGTACTTCAACAGGAGTTCACGTATCTGCAGCGAATTACAGAGCAGTGAATTGTGTACGAAGAATCGTAAGATAAGATTTAAGAATAAAAGAATAAGAAGAGATAATAATGGCCGTATCAGTAATAAGTTGATACGGCTATTTTTAATTTGTACGAAAATCCTATAAAGTATAAAAAGGAAATCCTGTTAATTCAGAATTTCCTTTTAAATATTAATTTATATTGTTCTCTACAGAACTGCGTATTTTAAAATAAATAATACTGCAAGTACATACATCAAAGGTGTAATCTTCTTCGCTTTTCCGCAAGCTACATTTAAGATCACATAAGAGATGATTCCAATAGAGATTCCCTCAGAGATACTATAGAATAATGGCATAGCGATGATGCAAAGGTAAGCAGGTACCGCTTCTGTCATATTATCATCTGTAAATTTGATGTCAGAGATCGCTCCGAACATTAAGAATCCAACCATGATCAGCGCTGGAGCTGTTGCAAAGGATGGGATTGCTGTAAAGATCGGTGCAAATAATGTTGAGATCAGGAATAAGAATCCTGCGACAACAGCTGTTAAACCAGTACGTCCACCAGCAGCAACACCTGAAGAAGATTCAACAAAGGTTGTAACTGTAGATGTACCAAGTACGGCACCAGATGTAGTAGCAATAGCATCAGCCATTAATGCAGGTTTGATTCCAGGAAGTTTACCCTCTTCATCAAGCATTCCAGCTTTTGTGCTGACACCAACTAAAGTTCCAAGTGTATCAAACAGATCGACAAATAAGAAGGATAATACAACGGCAATAAAGTTAAAGATTCCAACTTTGCTTAAGTCATACTGGAAACATTTACCGAATGTTTCTCCCAATTTTGAGAAGTCTGTCATTTCAAATGTAGGGAACAGGCTGTAATATCCTGCGTTGATATCTGGAACATAGATTCCTGTTACCTGACAGATCATTCCAATGATCCATGTAGCAAGGATTCCGATCAGGATAGATCCAGGTACTTTTTTGATGTAAAGAATGACTGTGATCAGTAATCCAATGACTGCGAGTAAGGAACAGATTCCAGCAGAATGGAAGTCCTTTGTAAAGTCAGTGATCGTTAATAATGTTGAGTCATTTCCAACAACAAGTTTTGCATTCTGAAGACCAATGAAAGCAATAAAGATACCGATTCCGACAGAAACACCTTTTTTTAGGTTTAATGGAATCGCATCAAAGATTGCTTCACGAACATTTGTTAAAGATAATACGATAAAGATCAGACCTTCAACAAATACAGCAAGTAAAGCAACTTGCCAGTGATATCCCATTACGCCAACAACTGTGTATGCAAGATAAGCATTTAATCCCATACCAGCAGAAAGTACAAATGGCAGGTTCGCAGTAAGCCCCATACATAATGTTCCGATAAAGGAAGCGATACATGTAGCCAATAAGACGGCAGTAGGGTCCATACCAGCTGCAGAAAGCACACTTGGGTTTACCGCAAGGATGTAAGCCATTGTCATAAATGTAGTAATACCAGCGATGACTTCAGTTTTTACGGAGGTATGATTCTCCTTCAATTTAAATAAGTTTTCCAACATAGTTTTTCCGCATGTAAAAACATACGCTCCTTTCTTTATTGAAAATCGATAAAAAAGTGACAATCTAAAAGAAAACCACCTGGGGTATGATGGTTTTCTTTTTTGAAAAGAGAGGATTAAAAATATATATGAAAAAACTATACCTGTAGGATGTTTCCTGAAATTCTTTTTTGTCTTATCTTTTAGGTCTTTCCTTGAGGTATGGTTATAGTATAGTCATTTCCATTTCGAGATTCAATATACAGAATATAAACAAATATAAATGATTTATAAAATGACATTAAGAAATTCTTATCCGCAGTGAAAAAAGGATATGAATATTCTATTTTTTACAAAAACCTCACAAAATGATTCCGATTTTGATGATTTTCTTATATAATAATAACAAAGTCTAAAGGAGGAATTATTTTTATGCCAAAGAGAACAGATATTAACAAAGTGTTGATCATTGGATCTGGACCGATCATCATCGGCCAGGCATGCGAATTTGACTATTCGGGGACACAGGCGTGTAAAGCGCTTCGTAAACTTGGATACGAGATCGTATTGGTCAACTCCAATCCAGCAACGATCATGACAGATCCGGAAACAGCTGACGTAACTTACATTGAGCCACTGAACGCAGAACGTTTAGAGGAGATCATTGCGAAGGAACGTCCAGATGCCTTACTTCCAAACTTAGGTGGGCAGTCCGGATTAAATTTATGTGAAGAGTTATATAAAAAGGGTATTTTAGATAAGTATAATGTCAAAGTAATTGGTGTACAGGTAGATAGTATTGAACGTGGAGAAGACCGTATCGAGTTCAAGAAGACAATGGATGAACTTGGAATCGAGATGGCACGAAGCGAAGTTGCTTACAGCGTGGAAGATGGGCTAAAGATCGCTGATGAGCTTGGTTATCCAGTGGTACTTCGTCCAGCTTACACAATGGGTGGAGCCGGTGGAGGACTGGTGTACAACAAAGAAGAATTAAAGACCGTTATGGCAAGAGGACTTCAGGCAAGTTTAGTTGGGCAGGTACTTGTTGAAGAATCTATTCTTGGATGGGAAGAATTAGAGTTAGAAGTAGTTCGTGATGCAGAAGGAAATATGATTACAGTCTGTTTCATCGAGAATATCGACCCATTAGGTGTTCATACAGGAGACTCTTTCTGTTCTGCACCAATGCTTACAATCTCCGAAGAATGCCAGCAGAGATTACAGGAACAGGCATACAAGATCGTAGATTCTGTACAGGTTATCGGTGGAACAAACGTTCAGTTTGCACATGATCCAGTGACAGATCGTATCATCGTGATCGAGATCAATCCAAGAACATCAAGATCCTCAGCATTAGCATCCAAAGCAACAGGATTCCCAATCGCTTTAGTTTCCGCAATGCTTGCTGCAGGACTTACATTAAAAGATATTCCATGTGGAAAATATGGAACATTAGATAAATATGTACCAGACGGTGATTATGTCGTTATCAAGTTTGCACGCTGGGCATTTGAGAAATTCAAAGGTGTTGAAGACAAACTTGGAACACAGATGCGTGCCGTTGGTGAAGTTATGAGTATCGGTAAGACATACAAAGAAGCATTCCAGAAAGCAATCCGAAGCTTAGAGACAGGACGCTACGGGCTTGGACACGCTAAAGATTTCGATACTTTAACAAAAGAAGAATTATTAAAGAAATTAGTAACACCATCAAGCGAACGTCATTTCATCATGTACGAAGCATTAAGAAAAGGTGCTACTGTTGATGAAATCTTTGAACTGACAAAAGTAAAAACATACTTTATTGAGCAGATGAAAGAATTAGTTGAGGAAGAAGAAGCCCTTCTTGCATGCAAAGGAAACATGCCATCTGATGAAATGTTAACAGCAGCAAAGAAAGATGGATTCTCTGACAAATATTTAAGTCAGTTATTAGAAATCCCAGAAGAAGATATCAGAAATAAACGTATCTCCATCGGTGTGGAAGAAGCATGGGAAGGTGTGCATGTCAGTGGAACACCAGACAGTGCTTACTATTACTCAACATATAACGCAGAAGATAAGAATCCAGTTTCTACAGACAAGCCAAAGATCATGATCTTAGGCGGTGGACCAAACCGTATCGGACAGGGTATCGAATTTGACTACTGCTGTGTACATGCATCTCAGGCATTAAAGAAAATGGGATTTGAGACAATTATCGTAAACTGTAACCCAGAAACAGTATCTACAGACTACGATACATCTGATAAATTATATTTCGAGCCATTAACAGTCGAAGATGTATTAAGCATTTACAACAAAGAAAAACCATTAGGAGTGATCGCACAGTTTGGTGGGCAGACACCACTGAATATCGCTGCAGAACTTGAGAAAAATGGTGTGAAGATTCTTGGAACATCTCCATCTGTCATTGATCTTGCAGAAGACCGCGATCTGTTCCGTGAAATGATGGATAAATTAGAGATTCCAATGCCAGAATCAGGAATGGCAACAACGGTAGAAGAAGCATTAGAGATTGCAGGAAAGATCGGATATCCAGTGATGGTAAGACCTTCTTACGTTCTTGGTGGACGTGGAATGGAAGTTGTCTATGATGACGAAAGCATGACAGGATATATGAAAGCAGCTGTTGGTGTAACACCAGACCGCCCAATTTTGATCGACCGTTTCTTAAATCATGCAATGGAATGCGAAGCAGATGCGATCAGTGACGGAACGCACGCATTTGTACCAGCGGTAATGGAACATATCGAACTTGCAGGAGTTCATTCAGGAGATTCCGCTTGTATCCTTCCATCCGTTCATATTTCGGAAGAAAATTTAGCAACGATCAAAGAATATACAAGAAAGATCGCAGAAGAAATGCATGTCAAAGGATTGATGAACATGCAGTATGCGATCGAAGGTGGAAAAGTCTATGTATTAGAAGCAAATCCACGTGCATCCCGTACAGTACCTCTGGTGTCTAAAGTATGTAACGTGAGAATGGTACCACTTGCAACACAGATCATCACATCTGAATTAACAGGAAAACCATCGCCAGTACCAGAATTAAAAGAACAAAAAATTCCATACTATGGAGTCAAAGAAGCAGCCTTCCCATTCAATATGTTCCAGGAAGTAGACCCAGTTCTAGGACCAGAAATGCGTTCTACAGGTGAGGTTCTTGGATTATCCAAATCTTATGGGGAAGCTTTCTATAAAGCACAGGAAGGTGTTGGAGCGAAACTTCCTTTAGAAGGAACTGTATTGATCTCTGTAAACCGCAAGGATAAAGAAGAAGTCGTAGAAGTAGCGAAAGCATTTGATCAAGATGGATTCAAGATTCTTGCAACAAACAATACATGTAAGCTGTTAAATGAAGCAGGAATCAAAGCAGAGAAAGTCAATAAATTAAGTGAAGGAAGACCAAATATCCTTGATCTTATCACAAATGGTGATATTGACATTGTTGTAAACTCTCCAGTTGGAAAAGACAGTATTCATGATGATAGCTACTTAAGAAAAGGTGCGATCAAAGCAAAGATTCCATATTATACAACAATTGCAGCAGCGAAAGCGGCAGCAGAAGGAATTGCTTATGTAAAAGCACATGCAGATCAGAATGAAGAAGTAAATTCACTGCAGGGGTTACATGCACAGATTTCAGATTGATAAATTTAATATTTAGGAAATAAAATAAAAGAGGCATCTTCATGTGGTTATGGAGATGTTTCTTTTCTTTTTTTAATTTATAGGAAAGTTCGCCTTTGGCTCCTTCCCAAAAGAAAAATAGCCCACATAAAAGTGGGCAGAGCAAACAGATGATCATGGTTTTAGAAAATATAAAAACCTTCTTCACCAAAATCATCACCAAACACATCTTCATTTAGGAAATAATCCATATCCAGCAGGTCTGGGATGAAGAGTATATTTAATTTCTTCAGTGCTTTGTTGGAGATACTCTTTTATACAGTTATATAAAGCTTCAATATTATAAACAGCATCCATTTCGTCTTCTGCCCAAACATCAAGCCGTACTTGTCTTTTCAAGGGAGAGGTTCTGCTCTCATGCTCAGATTGTGGCCGGCGTTTGACTGAAATATTTGATGCTGATAACAGATGAAAGAAGAGACTCAAACATATTGTAAAATATTTACATGGAATATATTAACAAAAAATAATTATAAATGTCAATTTATAAAAGAGAAAAACTCCGGGGGTTTTCTTTTGTTAATTAACGAGTTACAATAGAAACAATATCTAAAATCAAATAAGGAGAGCGTTAAAACAATGAAAACAAATAAAAACATTTTGGTTGTTATGCCAGTAGAAGATGAACATAAAAAAACATTAGAGAAACATGCCAAAGGAAGTCATTTTGTATATAGTTCCTACGACAAGGTAACACCAGAGATGATAAAAGAAGCCAACATTATCATCGGAAATGTAGCTCCATTTTATTTAAAGGAAGCCAAAAATCTAGAATGGTTGCAGTTAAATTCAGCAGGAGCAGACCCATATGTAAAAAAGGGTGTATTACCGGAGAATGTAATCTTAACAAATGCAACAGGAGCTTATGGCCCTGGTGTTGCAGAACACATGTTAGCAGTGCTGTTTTCACTTCAGAAGAAGTTACATCTGTATAGAGATAATCAGAACCAATGCCAATGGCATGATGAAGGGGCTGTTATGTCATTACGAGGTGGTACATTACTGATCGTTGGACTTGGGGATATTGGATTATACTTTGCAAGATTGATGAAAAATTTTGGTTATCACATTATCGGAATCAAAAGAAGACTTGGACAGGTACCACAAGATGTTGATGAACTTCATACAATGGATGATCTAGATAAATTATTGCCAGAAGCAGATGTAGTATTTTCCATATTACCAGATTCAAAAGCTACAAGAAACATTTACAATAAACAGCGATTCAAAGAAATGAAAAATACAGCAATTCTCTTAAATGCAGGAAGAGGAAGCGCTGTCAATACAGAAGATCTATGCGAAGCACTGATTCAGGGAGAAATCTACGGGGCAGGTTTAGATGTAACAGATCCAGAACCGCTTCAGACACAGCATAAATTATGGAATATCGAAAATGTGATCATCACACCACATATTTCAGGAGATTTTCATCATCCGGCAACATTATATCGAATTGTGGATATTGCTGCGGGAAATCTGCAGAGATATATGGCGGGAGATGGACTGATGAATGTGGTGGATATGGAGACAGGATATAAATCCTGATTTGCGACGGTAGGATTTCGTATATGTGACGGAAATATTTCTTGTTATCTTATTTCCGTCACATAAAACTGAAGTCTATCGAAACCACTATACAGAGTGTATGTTATAGGGTATTGGCTGATAAGTTTTGTATTCGTTAACAGAAGATTCAAGAGACTTATGAATACTGATTTAATGAGATGTTTGAGCTACATTCAAACTTCATATCATCTGTCTGAGAAAACCTTAATTCATATCCAATACCATTCTCCACACACATCCCCTTAAAATTCCACCGCATCGCGTTCAGTTGCTTATTTATTTTTTATCATATACTCGAAATATACAGTTGGCCAACTATAAATTAAAATTATTCAATTTCTACAAAAAAAGACCGCTCATAACGAGCGGCTACTTTTCTGAAAAGAGAGGATTAAAAATATATATGAAAAACTATGTCTTAAGTATATCAAAATCCTCAACTCATTCAATATATAAAGTATGAACAATTCTAAAGAATTTATAAACACTTCTAAACTAATTATGTTAACAGATGATAAAAATGCATTATTTGTTCATATAATAATATTTTGCATAAAGTCCACCAAAGGTGATCAATTCTTCATGTGTTCCGCGTTCTTTGATTGTTTGTCCGTCGATAACAAGAATTTCATCTGCGTTCTGAATGGTTGATAAACGGTGTGCAATTGTGATGGTTGTACGATTTTTGGAAAGTGCGTCCAGACTTTTCTGGATATGTTGTTCACTTTCGTTATCTAATGCACTGGTGGCTTCGTCTAATATTAAAATTGGTGGATTCTTTAGGAAGACTCTCGCAATGGAGATTCTTTGTTTCTGGCCGCCAGATAATCTTGTGCCTCGTTCTCCGACGAATGTATCATAGCCATCTGGTAATGTCATGATAAAGTCGTGGATATTTGCTTTTTTAGCAGCTTCGACAATTTCATCAAATGTTGCATCTGGTTTTCCGTAAGCAATATTTTCTTTCACACTGGCACCGAAGAGGTAAACATCCTGTTGGACGATACCGATGGAATTTCTAAGACTTTCTAATTTGATATTTTTAATATTCTGACCACCGATGGTAATGGAGCCGTCTGTGATATCATAAAATCTAGGAAGTAAAGAACAGATAGTTGTTTTTCCACCACCAGAAGGTCCGACAAGAGCAACGGATTTTCCAGATTTAATTGTGAAATCAATATGATTTAATACAATTTCATTGTCTTCATAACTAAATGAAACATCATGATAACAGATATCTCCATCAGGATGTTTCATATCAACAGCATCAACACAATCTGTGATCTCAGGTTCAATATCAATGATTGCCTGATAGCGGATAAAACCAGACATACCTTTCTGGATCATTTCAGTTAACTCTACAAGAATCTGAATTGGACTGATAAAGATTCCAATATATAACGCATACATCGCAAGGTCAGCGGCACTCATTTGTCCCAGAGCAATAAAATAACCTCCAGCAAGCAATGTTACAAGATACATCATTCCTTGAAAAAATGTATTCCCACTTTGGAAGCTTCCCATGGCATGATAATTATCACGTTTGGAATCTAAGAAAGCTTCATTTCCGAGGCGAAATTTCTCGCGTTCAATATCTTCGTTTGCAAAAGACTGTACAATACGGATTCCAGAGAGAGAATCTTGAAGGGATGCATTGATATCACCGATCTTTCTACGGTTATCGAGGAAAGTCGCTTGCATTCTACGGTTTTGTTTTGCACTAAAGAAGATCATAAGCAAAACGATCACAAGAAGAATGATGGCTAATTTCCACTGAATGATAAACAGGAAAATAAAAGATCCAACAATCTTTACAAGAGAGATAAACAAGTTCTCTGGTCCATGGTGGGCTGCCTCAGAAATATCAAATAGATCAGAGACAAGACGGCTCATCATCTGTCCAGTGTTATGCTGATCATAATAAGAAAAAGAAAGATTTTCATAATGATCAAAAAGTTTACGACGCATATCACGTTCCATCTGGGCACCCATGATATGTCCTTGACAGCTGACATAATATTTACAAAAAGCCTGAAAAACATAGCAGATAAATAAGATACCGCCAATCACAGGAAGTGTTTTAAGGATCGTAGAAGCATCTTTAAGAAATAAAGTTTTTGTAAGTGAACGAAGGATCTGTGGATAAGCAAGATCAACAAGGCTGATAAATGCTGCACAGATCAGATCAAAAATGAAGACTTTTTTGTAAGGTTTATAGTATTGGATGAATTTTTGAAAAGTATTCATAATAAAATAGTGACTCCTTCTTTAAAAATTTGATTGTATACAAACAACCAAAGCCTATCATACACTAATTTCTGAAAAATAAAAAGACCGCTCAATAAAATGAGCGGTTGCTTTTCTGAAAAGAGAGGATTAAAAAATATATATGAAAAACTATGTTTTAAGTATAGCAAAATCTGTGAGGTATTCAATATATAAAGTATGAACAATTCTAAAGAATTTATAAATAGTTATAAACAAAATATTGTGAGAGCTATAAAGTAAGCCGTCCTACTGTAAGGAAGTCATGAAGCAATTTGATTTTGTAGTACAGACTTCAGTAGGAATTCATGCAAGACCGAATAATAAAAATAATTTATGAATTTTATAAAAAACGTCTATAAATCTATTGACACAATATCAAAATTAATGTATCGTAAAAACATCAAAACAAGGAGAACAAAGATGACAACAAGTAAGATGAACAATTGCACATTCTATTACTTTAGCTTTCAGGGTTATTATTTTTATCCTGACTATTTTTGTTGCAATGAATCATCGCCAAAGCTTATGTCACTTTAAACAGACAAAGTAAAATATTTAAGGCATGCATTCTTGCAACAGAGTGCATGCCTTTTCTTTTTCTAAAGGTACCGTAGAAAAAAGCTGCACACTTTGTATGGAACACACATATTGCATAGCCGGGAAAGGACAAAGAACATGATTATTATTTTAAAGAAACAGGCGGAAGAGGCACAGATCAATGCATTAAAGAAAGAGATGACAGACCAGGGATTAGGAATTCATGAATCTGAAGGTGTGAATACAAGAATCCTGGGATTAGTAGGAGATACTTCTATTGTAGATATGCGTCACATTATGGCAAACAGCATTGTTGAAAATGTACAGCGTATTCAGGAACCATACAAGAAAGCCAACAGAAAATTCCATCCAAATGATACAATTGTCGATGTAAGTGGAGTAAAAGTCGGAGGAGGAAATTTTCAGGTAATCGCAGGTCCATGTTCCATAGAGACAAAAGAACAGATCACAGAAGTAGCAAATGATGTGAAAAATTCCGGTGCAGGGCTTTTAAGAGGAGGAGCTTTCAAACCAAGAACTTCTCCATACTCTTTCCAGGGACTCCATGGTGACGGATTAAAATTATTATTAGAAGCAAAGAAAGCAACAGGACTTCCAGTTGTCACAGAAATCATGGATGCGAGTCACCTTCCATTATTCGAGGATGTTGACCTGATTCAGGTTGGGGCAAGAAATATGCAGAACTTTGAATTATTAAAAGAATTAGGAAAGATTGACAAACCAATCCTTTTGAAACGCGGACTTGCAGCAACAATTGAAGAGTGGCTTATGAGTGCAGAATATATTATGGCAGGAGGAAATGAAAATGTAATCCTTTGTGAAAGAGGAATCAGAACATATGAGACAGCAACAAGAAATACTTTAGATCTGTCTGCCATTCCTGTTATCAAGAAGAAATCACATCTTCCAGTAATGGTTGACCCATCTCATGCAACAGGAATCCGAGAGATGGTAGAACCACTGTCATTAGCAGCGATCGCAGCAGGAGCAGACGGACTTATGGTAGAAGTTCATAATAATCCAGCAAAAGCACTATGTGACGGACCACAGTCATTGACACCAGAGCAGTTTGACAGTTTAATGAATAAAGTAAATAAAACAAGACAGTTTTTTGAAACATTATAAATATCTTGCTGACAACAGCAAATTGGGATATACTATAGCTAAATAAAGAAAAAGATAACCCGGGAATCTAAGGATTTCCGGGTGTTTGTCAGTGTGACAAAATGACTTTGATTTAAGAAAAGGAGAAGCATTTTATGAAAGTAATCGTTGGACTGGGAAATCCAGGAAAGAAATATGATAATACAAGACACAATATTGGATTTGAAGCCCTTGATTATATTGCAGACAAAGAAGGCATAAATATAAATACAGGGAAATATAAGGCATTGATTGGAACAGGTTATATGGGAGGAGAGAAAGTTCTTCTTGTAAAACCACAGACATTTATGAACTTAAGCGGGGAAAGTCTACGTCCGATCATGGATTTTTATAAATTAGAACCAGAAGATTTTATTATCATTCATGACGATATAGATCTTGATGTCGGCAGATTACGCATCCGAAGAAAAGGAAGTGCCGGTGGCCATAATGGATTAAAAAGTATTATCAATCATTTAGGAAGCATGGATTTTCCAAGAGTGAAGATTGGTGTCGGAGAGAAACCAAAAGGATACGATCTGGCAGATTATGTGTTAGGACATTTTACAAAACAGGAACAGGCAATTTTTGCGGAACGTTTTGATGAAGTGTACGATGCCGTACAGCTGATCGTTATGGGCGACATCACAGAAGCGATGAATCGCCACAATAAGAAAAAGCAGGGATAAAAAGTGTTAAAACATATATTAAAAGATGATCCGGTATATAGACAGCTAAAAGATGGAATTGAAGACTACAGAGGTCCTATTCTGGTGTCAGGATGTACGGATACGGCTAAATGGCATCTTACAAGTCTGATCGGAAATAAAAAGAAAAAACAATTTAAGATCATTATTGTGCCAGATGAAAATAAGGCAAGACAGTGGGTGGAAGCAAGTCATTTCTTTGGAGAAAAAGCACAGTATATTCCAGCAAAAGATCCATTATTTTATACAGCAGACGTTCATGGAAATGCGATTGCAAGAGACCGTATGCTGGCGATCAAAAAGATCCTTGATGATAAATGTGGAATATTTGTTATGACGATTGATGCGGTGATGGATCAGGTTGTTCCATTAAGCGATATCAAGAATCACAAAATGACTTTCAAAACAGGAGAAACATTAGAAGAAGCAGCAATTGCTGAAGAATTTGTTGCTAGAGGCTATGAAAAAGCACCATTTGTTGAGGCACCTGGAGAGTTTGCGGTTCGTGGAGGTATTATCGATATTTTTCCTTATACTCAGGAAAGTCCATATCGAATTGAACTTTGGGGAGATGAAATTGATTCTATCCGTAGCTTTGATAAAGAAAGTCAGAGATCGATCGAAGAAGTAGAGACGCTTACGATCTATCCGGCATCCGAGATCATTTTGAATCAGCCAAGAATCGATCATGGTCTTCGCCAGATGGAAGAAGATTACGAAAAATTAATTCAGAAATTCAAGAAAGAGAAAAAGACAGATCAGCAGTTACGTTTAAAAAAAGAAATGAATCGTGTCCGCGAGGAGTTAAGAGAACTTCATATGCTGATTGGAGTCGAAGGATATCTTCCTTATTTTTATGACAATACAGAATGTATCTTGGATTATTTTCCAAAAGAAAGTCTGATCTATTTTGATGAACCAAAACATATCAGAGAAAGAGCAGATGCATTTTATCTTGAATATTCAGAAAGTATGAAAAGTCGACTGGAAGGTGGATATCTGCTTCCAAAACAGGCACATACCGTGACAGATTATGAAAGTATTTTATATCAGATTGAGAAACATCCGATCATCAGTTACTCTGTTATTTCCACAGAGATCAATGATTTTGTTGTATCAAAAACTTTATTTATGGAGACAAAATCGATACAGTCCTACAACAATAGTTTTGAAGAACTGGTCAAAGATCTTACAAAATATCAGGAAAAAGGTTATAAGATTGTTGTTGCATCTCCATCTGTTACAAGAGCCAAACGTTTAAGTGATGATCTGAGAGAAAATGGATTGGTTGTTACCTATGATAAAGAACTGACACATGAAGTAGAAGCAGGACAGATTGTTGTGACAGCAGGAAAGCTTCTTACAGGAATTGAGTATCCAGCAGTCAAATGGGTGTTGATTTCTGAAGGAGATATTTTTAAAGGAAGAAAAGAAAAACAGCGTAGAAAAAAAGAAAAGAAAAAGCTGGGACAAAAAATTCACAGTTTTGCGGATATCAATATCGGGGATTATGTTGTTCATGAAAAACACGGAGTCGGTATTTATCGTGGAATCGAAAAGATCACAACGGATGGGGTTGAAAAAGATTATATCAGTATTGAATATCAGGGTGGAGATAATTTATTTATTCTTGCATCAGCCTTAGATCAGATCGCAAAATATGCAAGCGCGAATGCCAGAAAGCCAAAGCTTCATAAATTAGGCGGTAATGAATGGAAGAAGACAAAGACCCGTGTTAAAGGACAGGTTAAAGATATTGCGGAAGAACTTGTACAACTATATGCTATAAGACAGGCAAAAGAAGGATATGTCTATGATAAGGACTCTGTATGGCAGAAAGAATTTGAAGAATTATTCCCATACGATGAGACACAAGATCAGTTAAATGCAATTGATGATACGAAACGTGATATGGAAAGCAAAAAGATCATGGACCGTCTGATCTGTGGAGATGTTGGTTATGGAAAGACAGAAGTAGCGATTCGTGCAGCATTTAAAGCAGTAGATAATGGAAAACAAGTGGCCTACCTTGTGCCGACAACCATTCTTGCGCAACAGCATTACAATACATTTGCCCAGAGATTTCATAATTATCCGATCACAGTTCGTATGATGTCAAGATTTTGTACTCCAAAAGAACAGAGAGAGACGATCGAAGGTTTGAAAAATGGGACTGTAGATGTTGTGATCGGAACACATCGCCTGCTTTCAAAAGACATGCAGTATAAGAATCTTGGGCTTCTCGTTATTGACGAAGAACAGCGGTTTGGAGTTACTCATAAAGAGAAGATCAAGACAATGAAAAAAGATGTCGATGTTCTTTCCTTATCAGCAACACCGATTCCAAGAACACTGCATATGAGTCTGATCGGAATCCGTGATATGAGTGTATTAGAAGAACCGCCACATGATCGAAGAGCAATACAGACTTATGTAATGGAATATAATGAAGAACTGGTGAAAGAAGCAGTTTATCGCGAAATGACTCGCGGTGGACAGGTATATTACGTGTATAATCGTGTTAATAACATTGCAGAAGTTACCGCAGAACTTCAGAAATTGCTGCCAGATGCTAAAGTTGCATTTGCTCATGGACAGATGAAGGAGAAGGAACTTGAAGAGATCATGATGGGATTTATGAATCATGAGATCGATGTTTTAGTTTCTACAACGATCATCGAGACAGGACTTGATATTCCGAATGTTAATACAATGATCATTCACGATGCAAACCAGCTTGGATTATCTCAGTTATACCAGTTAAGGGGACGTGTCGGAAGATCTAACCGAAATGCATTTGCATTTTTAATGTATAAGAAGAACACATTGCTAAAAGAAACAGCAGAAAAACGTCTTCAGGCAATTCGAGAATTTACAGATCTGGGTTCTGGATACAAGATTGCAATGAGAGATCTTGAAATCCGTGGGGCAGGAAATCTTCTCGGGCAGGCACAGTCTGGCCATATGGAAGCTGTTGGATATGATCTTTATTGCAAAATGTTAAATGAAGCAGTCCTTAAATTAAAAGGAGAACTTCATGAAGAGGAGGAATTTGATACGACCCTCGATCTTGACATCAGTGCATTTATACCAGCAACTTATGTATACAATGAATATCAGAAACTGGAATTATACAAACGAATTTCTTCAATTGAATCAAAAGATGAGATGGAAGATATGACAGACGAGTTGATCGATCGTTTTGGGGAAATGCCAAAGGCAGTCTATAATCTTTTATATGTTGCATATTTAAAAGCATTAGCTCATCATGCCTACATGACAGATGTGAAACAAAAAGGAGAAAAAATCTCATTTGAAATGAAGCCAGATGCAGCAGTAGATGTAGAAAAAATACCAGAAGTATTAGAAGAGTACAAACACGAATTATCCTTTCAGGCAGGAAAGAATCCAACATTTGTATTAGATCTTTCAAAAACAAAGAAAGTAAAACAGTTGGAAAAGATTGAACATTGTGTGAACTCGCTCAATTCATTGATAATCCGATAGTTTTATGCTATAATATCGCAAGATATAAACTGAATATAATTCAAATGTGAAGGAGAAAATGAAATGAAGAAATTAGCAAAGAAGTTGCTATGTTTAACTGCAGTTCTTGCGTTAACTCTTTCTTTATTTACAGGATGTAAGAGTAAGAATGAGAAGACATTATTTGAATATGCAGGACAGAAAGTAACATTCCAGGAAGCTCATGTATATGCAAGAATCATGCAGTATCAGGCAGAAGCACAGTACGGAGCATACTTTGGAGACAGCATGTGGTCTATGCAGGTCGGAACAGACAGCAAAGGTAAGAAGATCACAATGCAGAAGTCAGTAAAAGACAGCGTTATCAGTCAGTTAAAACAGATCAAAGTTTTAGTAGCACATGCAGATGACTATAATGTCAAATTAACAAAAGCTGAGAAGAAACAGATCAAAGAAAGCGTAAATGCCTTCGCAAAAGACGAAACAGGTAAGAAAGTCATGAAGAAGACAGAAGCTGATAAAGATACGATCCAGAAACTTTACGAAGAAAGCACAATTGCAAGTAAAGTGATGCAGGCGATCACCAAGAAAGCAAATGTAACAGTATCTGATGATGAAGCTAGAACTGTCAAAGTCTACAAACTTGTTTTCACAACAAAGACAACAGACAGCAAGACAGGAAAAGAAAAAGATATGACAGCGGCTGAGAAGAAAGATCAGTTAAAGAAAGCAAAATCAGCATTAAAGATGATCAAGAAAGGCCAGAGTGTAAGTTCTGTAGCTAAGAAATTCAGCGTAAACTCTGACAATGAAGAGTCCTATACAAAAGGGAAATCAGCATTAGGAGATAAATTCGAAACAGCGGCATCTAAACTCAAGAAGAATCAGGTAAGTGGAATTGTAGAATTAGACGATGCATACGTGATCATCAAGATGTTAAATCCAAATGACAAAACAGCAGCTGCAACAAATAAATCCACATTACTGCAGGAAAAACAGCAGGCAGCATATGAGAAAATTTACAAGAAGTGGACAAAATCAGCTGACAAAGACTGGGATGATACAAAATCTGTAGATCAGGATCTGTGGAAAGAAGTTAAATTTAAATATAAAGCTACTACAGCATCTACAGCAGCAACATCTGAGTCAACTACAACAGCAACATCTTCAAGCAAAACAACTAAGAGCAAATAATCTTAGAGATTGATCGTTTTGACGTTGATTGTTAATAAGACAAGTAAAATCGGGGAATTCAAAGATGGAATTCCTCGATTTTTAGTTTAAATTTAAAACAAACGCAAAGTATATTGTATGCATAAATTTGACAAAAACTGGGCAAAATGTTATAATAGTAAAATCATTATACAGAATTTCCAGAATATTCTGTATATAAAAGAGGTGAATTTATGACACAATTAGATCTTAACAGAGTACGGCAGTCAATTAAGAATCAGATTGGCAGCAAAATCAAGATTAGTGCAAACAGAGGACGACATAAATTTGTGACAGCAGAGGGCGTGATCAAACAGACATATCCGAATATCTTTTTGGTAGAACTAGAGAATACGGAAGGTAATGACCAGAATAAAACAGTAAGTTTTAGTTATCAGGATGTGATTACAAGAGATGTCCGCATGATGCTTTTAGAAAACTAACGGGTGATGCATAGAATCCTTCTTGTCTGAATATATTTGTATATACAGACAGGGAGGAATTTTTTTATGGATTTTGAGAAAAAAGAATTTTATGGGATTGTGGCGAAAGCGAAAAAACAGATGCAGATCACGATCGATCAGGACTGTAATGTTGCAGATACAAAACCAGATATAGAAAAGATGATTCAGACAAGAGGGATGGTAAAGATACAGGAAACGGAAATGATGATCGATCGTGTCAGGATGAAAGGTGAATTCTTATTCCAGGGCCTGTATGGAACAAATGATACGGCAACATTTTTAGAATCTTTAGAATATTCACTGCCGTTTGAAGAGTATGTACATATTGATGGGGTACTTCCTTCAGATTATGTCAAAGTACAATATACGATCGATGATATCAACACGGTATTGATCAATTCAAGAAAGATCAGTATCCGTGTGCTGTTAACATTCTCATTTCAGATTACAGAAGAAATAAAAGAAGAAGGAATTACAGCGATTCATGATGAAAATGTATCTGTTTTGAAAAAAGATATTCAGGTTACGGATCTTATCGTAAATAAAAAAGATTTGGCGAGATTAAAAGAAGAGTTGATTCTCCCTGCAAATAAAGCCAATGTTTATCAGGTATTGTGGACACAGGTAGATATAGAGAATCTACAGGCAAAAATTGCAGAGCATATGATTGAGATTCAAGGATCAATGCAGGTATTTATATTGTATCTTGGGGAAGATGCACAAATGCCAGTTCAGTATGCCAGATGGGAAATCCCTGTGGATACACAGTTAGAATGCTATGAATGTGTGCCAGGAATGATCGGTAAAATAGGAATGTCACTGGGTGGGCAGCAGCTGGAGGTAAGACCAGATGAAGACGGAGAGGAGCGGATCATTTCTCTGGAAGTAACGATCGATTGTGATATCAAAATCTATGAAGACCACAAAATCAGTTATGTGGATGATGGATGCAGCATGGAGAAAACACTGATTCCAGAATATCATATGTTTGATTTTGAGACTCTGATCGGGAAAAATCAGGCGGTGATGAAATCAGGTAAACGTTTTCGGATGGAACAGGAACCAGGGAAGCTTCTGCAAGTGCTATCTGTAAAAGGCAGTGTAACGGTAGATGATGTAGAAATTACAGAACAAGGGTTGTCAGTAGAAGGTGTGTGGATGGCGGACGTTTTATATCTTTCTACGGAGGATGCAACACCTGTTATGAACAGTTCCTACATGGAGCCATTTACATTTTTTGTAGAGACAAAATATCTTAGTGGAAATGAAGATTATCAGCTGGATGTCAGGGTTGATCAGATGAGTGCGGTTCCAACAGAAGGTGGAGAAATAGAAATCAGAACAGCCATTTTGTTTGATTTTATATCTTTTCACAAGACGAGACAAAGAATTATGACGGACATGAAAGAAGAAGCACTAGACTACGAAAAGATACGAAAAATCCCTGGAATTGTAGGATATGTTGTAAAGGAGGGAGATACTTTGTGGTCTATTGCAAAAACTTATTTTACAACGGTCGAAAGTATCAGAGAACAAAATGAAGAAGTCAGTGAGATAAAACCTGGGGATAAACTTTTAATCGTAAAAGAAATAGGAATATTTCAGTAAATAAGGATTGCATTTTTTTAAGAACAATATTATAATATTCTGTATACAAGATGTGAGATAGAAACTATTTCACATAGGATAAAGGAGTGCATATGGATAATAGTATTGTTCTAAAATCATATGGGAAGATCAATCTTGGTCTAGATGTTTTAAGAAGGCGCGAAGATGGATACCATGAGGTGCGCATGATCATGCAGACGGTTGGACTTTATGATTTGCTGACGATGAAGAAGATCAAAGATGACAAGATTCAGATGACTTGTAATCTGACATTTCTTCCAACAGATGAGAGAAATCTTGTATACAAGGCAGTGAAACTCATGAAGGATAAATATCATATTAAAGATGGTGTAGAGATCAATCTAAATAAGAGAATTCCGGTAGCTGCTGGTATGGCTGGCGGAAGTTCTAACTGTGCTGCAGCATTAAAAGGTATGAATCAGCTGTTTGATCTGGGCCTGTCAATCGACGAGTTATGTGAGATAGGAGTAACACTTGGAGCAGATGTTCCTTATTGTATCTGGGGTGGAACAGCCCTTTCCGAAGGAATCGGAGAGAAGCTCTCAAGAGTTGATGCAATGCCAGAATGTTATATACTGATCGCAAAACCGGGGATCAGCGTATCGACAGCATTTGTATATCAGAATCTTAATCTTTCAGGATTGGCGAAACACCCGGATATCGATGGCATGTTAGAATGTCTGAGGACCAAAGATTTAAAAGGAATTTGTGATCGTTTGGAGAATGTTCTAGAAACAGTAACAATCAAAGAATATCCAATCATTGAGGAAGTAAAGAAACACCTGATGGATCAGGGAGCAATGGGTGCATTAATGAGCGGAAGCGGACCAACAATCTTCGCAATTTTTCAGGATAAGAAAACAGCAGATAACGCATTGAAATCATTACGAAGTATCGAGGACATAAAACAGGCCTACGTAGTAAGACCGATACGATAATGTATTTTCAAGGTAAGAAAACAGAACAGAATAAAATTGAAGATACATTGGAAAAAGCAGGAGGAGAAGAAACTATGAGCGATAAATTAAAGGTAAATATGAATGAATATCTTCCACTGAGAGATGTGGTATTTAATACACTAAGACAGGCGATCATCACAGGAGAATTTGCACCGGGAGAGCGTCTGATGGAGATCGCACTTGCTAATAGATTAGGAGTCAGCAGAACACCAGTCCGAGAAGCAATCCGTAAGCTGGAACTCGAAGGACTTGTAGTTATGATTCCAAGAAAAGGTGCAGAAGTTGCAAGGATCACAGAAAAAGATTTAAGAGATGTATTAGAAGTACGCTGTTCTCTGGAAGAACTGGCAGCAGAACTGGCAGCAGAACGAATGGATGAAGAAGGTAAAGCGAAATTAGACAAAGCATTACAGGAATTTGAAGTAGCTATTGAATCTGGAGATAATGCAGCCATCGCAGATAGCGATATGGAATTCCATGATATTATTTTTGATGCGACAGGAAATCCAAGACTGATTCAGATCATTAGCAATTTAAGAGAACAGTTTTATCGTTATCGTCTGGAATATGTTAAAGATACAGATTACCATATCGTATTATTAAATGAGCATAAAGAACTTGTGGATGCAATCGAATCTGGAAAGAAAGAAGAAGCACGTCAGATCATGAAGAAACATATCACTAATCAGGAAATGACAGTGATCCGCAACATTAAAGAAGAATATTGATCAATAAAGATGTTGGAGATATCATGAATATAAGAATAGCAACGATCAAAGATTTGGATGCAGTAACAGCTGTCGAAGCAGAATGTTTCCCACCAGCGGAAGCCGCAACAAGAGAAGAATTAGAGGAACGCTTAACATATTATGCTGATCATTTTTGGCTAATGTTTGATGGAGACAAATTAATTGCATTTGTAGATGGATTTGTAACAGATGAAGAAGATCTCACAGATGAGATGTATGCAAAGGCAGATTTACACAATGAAGATGGAGCATGGCAGATGATCTTTGGTGTAAATACAATACCTGCTTATAGAAAACATGGATATGCAGGAGAGTTGCTCAAATGCGCGATTGAAGATGCAAGAAAGCATGGAAGAAAAGGATTAGTGCTCACTTGTAAGGATCATTTGGTGCATTATTATGCCAAATTTGGATTTGAGAATGAAGGCATATCTGAGTCCGAACATGGAGGAGTAAGGTGGAATCAGATGCGGCTAAAGTTTTGATTTGATAGTCTTTCGTATATGTGATAAAAATAAGATAAGAATCAATATAAGCGATGCATTGGAATTTTGTTCAAAATATGGCAAAATTCCAATGCATCGCTTTCGGTTTCTTATTTATTTTTTATCATATACTCGAATTCTACAGTTGGCCAATATACAAATTAAAATTAAGCCTGAGCTTTCGCCCATTCAGCAAATTTAGCACTTTCAGCCTGTGCCTCATCCATGCTGGAAGCTTTTACTCCATAGTAGAATTTGATCTTAGGTTCTGTTCCTGATGGACGAACGCATACCCAAGCTCCACCTTCAAGTTCATAGTAAAGAACATTAGAAGCAGGAAGTCCTGTAGGTTCTACTTTACCACTTTCAACATCAAGGATTGTATCATTGCTGTAATCACGGATCTTAACAACTTTGTATCCAGCGATATCTTTTAATGGGTTCTCACGAAGGTTAGAAAGCATAGCTTTCATCTTATCCATACCTTCTAATCCTGGGAAGTCCATAGCGGTGATGCTGTCTACGCAGTAACCGTATTTCTCGTACATATCGATCATAACATCCCATAATGTTTTACCTTTTGTTGCATAGTAAGCAGCGGCTTCACAAAGAGCAACAGTTGCAGAAACAGCATCTTTGTCTCTTGCGTATGTACCGATCAGGCATCCGTAGCTTTCTTCTAATCCAAACAGGTATGTTCCTTTACCACTCTGCTCAAATCCAAGGATTTCTTTACCAATCCATTTGAATCCTGTTAATACTTCGATTAGTTTTACATTGTAAGCTTTTGCAATCTCATCTACGAGGTTTGTTGTAACGATAGATTTAACAACAGCACCATCTGCAGGAAGAGATCCAGCCTTTTCTTTTTTCTGGCTTAATACATATTCACATAATAAAGAACCAGACATATTACCTGTTAATGGAATGTATTCTCCACTCTTCACGTCTTTTACATATACACCTAAACGGTCAGCATCAGGGTCAGTTGCAAGAACAAGGTCAGCGTCTTTTTCTTTGGCAAGAGCAAGACCTAATGCAAATGCTTCTTTTGCTTCTGGGTTTGGATAGCTGACTGTTGGAAAGTCACCATCTGGCAGTTCCTGTTCAGGAACAACATATACATTCTTAAATCCAAGATCATCAAGTACACGGCGTACTGGAAGGTTACCTGTTCCATGGAGAGGAGTATAAACGATCTTTAATTTTGAAGCCATCGCATCAATAGAATCATGATTGATGACCTGTTTTTCAACTTCTGCGATGTAAGCATCATCAACTTCTTTTCCGATCACTTCATATAAACCTGCTGTTACGGCATCTTCTTTGGATATTGTTTTGCAAGTTGAAATGTCAGTGATCGCATTAACTTTGGCTGTAACACCTGAAGCATGAGGATCTGTAAACTGTGCACCATCTTCCCAGTATACTTTGTATCCGTTATACTGTGGTGGGTTATGGCTGGCAGTTACGTTGATACCTGCAATACAGTCTAAATGTCTAACTGCAAATGATAATTCTGGTGTTGGGCGTAAAGATTCAAAGATGAATGCTTTAATTCCGTTAGCGGCAAGGCAGCGAGCAGCTTCATCTGCAAACTCTGGAGACATATGTCTTGAGTCAAATGCGATGGCAACACGTTTCTTGTCTGTTCCCTGCTCTAAGATATAGTCAGCTAACCCCTGTGTTGCTTTTCTTACAACATAAATATTCATACGGTTGATACCAGCACCAATGATTCCTCTAAGTCCGGCAGTTCCAAATGCTAGATTAGCATAGAAACGTTCTTTAATTTCATTTTCGTCATTCTCAATGGCTTTTAATTCCTTTTTTGTCTCTTCATCAAAATAAGGATTGGAAAGCCATTCTTGATAAGTTTCTTTGTAGTTCATAAATTACTCCTCCTTTAAGTTATAAAAATGCCTTTTGTTTAATTATACCTTAAAACGCATTAAAAAACATTATAAATTTGTAGATATTTTTCGAGAAAAATCGAGCGGAGGTCTTTTTTGTGGACAAATTCCTCTAATTTCTCGATATATCGTGGAGAAATCCAATGTTTTTTGTGTGCCATGTACTGATTTGAGATCTTCCAGAACTTTTCAGGGAATAAGAACAGTCCATAAAGGCATAATAGGTCATTTTTGGAAAGAGGAAGAAAACGGTCGTAATTTACAAGAAATGTTTCACAAAACGTAAAGTTATAATTATTTTTCTCAAGTGCTTTTTTCAGAAAATAATAGACATCAAGAATCGGATAACCATGATAAAACCGTTCAAAATGAATTGTAGCAGGGAAATCAGATGTCAGGATAATATTATGGTGGCTGTAATTTCCATGACACCACCCAGATCTCGATGGTATGGTATTGTTTAAAATTTTTATAGAATCTTCTAACTGTACCCAGAATTCTTTTGTCTGCTCCAGAAACAGATATTCAAAAATCCCTTTGTTTTTTCGTTTTCGTATGTACCGGCCAATGCTTTTTAATTCTGAATATTTCTGTTCATACTGCTTGGAAATGGAATTATATTTTCGGAGATTTTCGGATGAAAATGAAATATCAAGACAGTGATTATGAAAGCTGGCAAGATTTTGAGCAGCAGTTTTTACATCATTCAAAGAATGAATATCACATTCCGTTCCTGAAAAGGTCTTTCTTAGCACAAACGTCTCATAATACCGGTCAAATGTAAGAAAATAACCATCTTTATTTAAAAGGTATTGATCGGTCTTATAAAAATGATGATCGTGCATGGCATCTGTCCATTTGGCTACGGCACAAAGCCGCTCTTCAGACAGAGAAGTCTGAGAAAGGGCATAAACATCATCTTTGCCAAAACATAAAACACAACCCCGTCCCCGCCTGGTATAAGAAACAGAAATATCATATTGATCGAGCAGCATTTGATATTTTTCGTTCAACATATATCCTCCTTCATGTTCTACCTCTAATGATATGAAGATAATAAGAGGAATATGATAGTAACTTGCTATCAAAGATTAAATAGGATATACTGAAAATATCTCAGAAAGGAGTAAATTGATTATGAGAAAAAGATTTTTATTAATTTCAACAATATTTGTACTAAGTGCATTTACATTAGCAGCCTGTGGAAAGAAGAGTCCAAGCAGCCCGGAAGCAAGCAGTGAGACAACAGAAGAAGCAACAACGGAAGAACCAACTACAGAGAATAATACAGAAGATACAACAGAGAAAGAGACACCAGTATCAACGGCAACAGAGGCAACAAAATCCTCAACAGAAGAAGTATCAACAGCATCCAAGAAAGACGAACAGGCAAAACCAAAGACAGCAACAGGAACATACAATGGATTTGCAGATACAAACTCTGTAGAAATTGAATTATCCAATGGTAATTTTGAAACATTTCTTGTAAATGACGACGATGTCAAAACAGCATTAAGCAAGAAGTCAGAAGGAAGTAAGATCACATTTACTTATGGAGCTGTAGAAGGACAGGCAAATAAGGAAATTCTTTCTGTAAAATAATAGAGATTGATGTATAAACATAAGATTTATAAGAGAAGGGTGGCAGCTCCACGTTTTTAGGAGCTGTCCCCTTTTTCTCTTATTTTGCTACATTAATCATAAAGACTACCTTCACAAATCAAAATCTGTTATACTGAAAAGACTAACAAAAACAAAGGAGCCTCAAATGAAGCATGTCAAGAAATCACTCCTGATTCTGACATGTCTGATTTTTATATTATCCCTAAATGGCTGTAAAAAGAACAAACAGCAAACGACAAATACAAGAAAAGCAGAAGTCTTAACTCCAAAAGCACCAGGAGATGAAGTGTTGGATTATGGGGAGGCAGTTGTAGATATATCGAATGTCTCACAAGGATATGTTGCGGTCAGATATAGTGGAAATGCCAGAAAGATCAGCATAGAGATTACAGGAAAGAAAGATAAAACATATAAATATTTTGTAAATAAAACAAAACAACCAGTTTATTTTCCACTGACATGTGGGAATGGAACGTATCAGATCGCTGTATATGAGAATATTCAAGGAGATGAATATAGTGCTTTGATGATGGATAGTTTTGATGTAAAATTAAAGAACAGATTTCTGCCGTTTTTATATCCAAATCAATATGTAGAGTTTACAAGTGAAACAAAAGCGGTGAAGAAAGCAAAAGAACTTGCGAAAGGAAAGGAAGATGCTCTTTCCATTGTTAAATCGATATACCATTATGTTGTTAAGAATATAAAATATGATGATGACAAAGCAAAGAATGTGCAAAAAGGTTATCTGCCATCGGTGGATGAGACATTGGAGACAAAGAAAGGGATATGTTTTGATTATGCGGCATTGATGACAGCGATGCTCAGATCGCAGGGAATTCCGACGAAGCTTGAGATTGGGTATTCTGGCAGTGTCTATCATGCTTGGATCAGTACGTGGCTTGATGAAAAAGGCTGGATAGATAATATTATCAAATTTAATGGAAAGAGTTGGGAATTGATAGATCCGACACTGGCAGCGAACAATGATAACAAAGATGATGTAAAAGAATATGTTGGAGATGGAGATCATTATGCACTCCAGTATAGTTATTAAGAAGGGACAGATATGAAGAGGAAACTTAACAATGAAGAATTGATCACGTTTTGCAGTCAGATGGCGTTGATCTTGAAATCAGGAATATCTTCGCTGGAAGGAATTTATATCATGGAAGATGGAGATGTCTCTGGGGATGGAAGAGAGATTTTAAAAGAGATACGAGAAGAAATCGAGATGTGTGGGATGCTATATCCAGCAATGAAGAAGTCAGGGGTATTTCCGGAATATGCATTGCATATGACAGAGATCGGAGAGCAGACAGGAAGACTTGATGAGACGATGGAAGCACTGGCAGCTTATTATCAGAGAGAAGAAGAAATATTTGAAGCAGTAAAAAGCGCAGTAACATATCCTGTTGCAATGCTTGGAATGATGCTTGTGATCATTATTGTATTATTTATTAAAGTAATGCCAGTGTTTGAACAGGTTTATCTTCAGCTTGGCCAGGAAATGACAGGTGTAGCACGTAATATTTTAAATATTGGAAACTGGATGAGACAATCAGCGATCATACTTTCTGTAATTGCAGTGATCGTATTAATGATTGTGTGTAGTGCAGTTTTTTCAGAAAAATTCAGGAATAAATTATTTGAAAAAATTTCAAAGATCGGATTTATGAAAAAGCTAGCTTGGAAACGGGCAAGAACGAGATTTGCAAGTGGAATGGCGATGTCTTTAAAGAGTGGGCTTGATATAGATGAAAGTCTTACACTTGCAGAAAAACTGGTAGATTATGAACCGTTAAGAAAACAGATCGCGGTGTGCAGAGAAGACATGAAAAATGGAGAATCATTTCCAAAAGCACTGAAGGAATCTCATATTTTTGGAGGAATGCAGGAACGACTAATGGTGATCGGATATGAAACTGGAGCAACTGATGAGGTGATGGAACAGTCTGCGGATCTGTATCAGAAGGAGCTTCAGGATCAGATTCAGAAAATGATCGGCATTCTGGAACCAACATTGGTTGGGATTTTATGTGTGATCGTAGGAGTTATTTTGCTGTCTGTTATGCTGCCATTAGCAGGAATCATGGCAGGGATTGGATAAGGGAGGCGTGCCTTGAAAAATCGTTTTCAAAAACAAACAAAAATAAAAAGTAAGATTGCTTTTCTGCTTCCAATCGTAATATGTCTGATCATGGCAGCAGTGTTGTGGGGAAGCAGCAGCCGTATTTTTAGTGAAACTCAGAAACGCCAGGAAGAAAGCACAAAGAATGCCGTTCTCAAAGGTGCAGTACAATGCTATGCGGTAGAAGGCCGTTATCCAGAAAGCCTGTCATATCTGGAACAACATTATGGAGTCAGTTATGATAAAGACAAGTTTATAGTTTCCTACGAGATCACAGGATCAAACAGAATGCCGCAGGTAACTGTGATCGCATTGAACGAGAGGTGATATCGGTGGAGAGACAAAAACATATGGTAGATAAGATGTTTCTCATTCTTTTATTTGCGACGTTTGCAGTGTGTGCATTTACATTGATCATGGTGGGTGCAAATGTATACAGCCATACGGCATCGGCAATGAATGATAACTATGAGAAGAGAATTGATATTTCTTATGTCACAGAAAAAATAAAACAGTGGGATGAACAAAACAGTATTTCCATTGGAACATTTCATAATAAGACGGCTTTGATTCATACAGAAGTGGCAGCCGGAAGAAAATATTATACATACATTTATCAGGAGAATGGCGCTTTAAGAGAATTGATGGTTCGGGAAGGACTTCATACAGAGAAAATGCAGGGAGAACAGATCGTGCCGGCAAAAGGATTTGAGATAAAAGAGGAAGACCAGATGTATGATATTACGATCACAGGAGAAGATGGAAAGCAGTACCGGACTTGTGTATACAGACAGAGCAGAGAGTAAGGAGGGACTATGAGACAAAAGAGAAATGGAAGCCATTTGATCTTGATGGAATTGATGTTTGTCTTGTTTTTCTTTGCGATCTGCGGGGCGGTTCTTTTACAGGTATTTGTAAAGTCACATAACATCAGTGTAAAAGCAAAAGAACTTACGGAGACAAAAAATTGTGTCACGCAGGCAGCAGAACTGTTTGAAACAGGGTATACAGATATAGAACATTATCAAGAGTATTTTCCAAAGCTTGAAGAAGATCAAGGGATTTATCAGGGATATTTTGATAAAGACTGGAAGATGACCCAAAAGAAAAACGCAGTATATAAAATGACGATCAGCTTTGATGATCAAGGATCAGACAGAAATGGGAAGATAACGATATTCAAGGCAAAGAAGCAGATATATCATTTGGAACTTTTAAAACATTTGCCAGGAGGGAAAAGTAATGAAAGACCATAGAATGCCGTTTCTTGGAATAGGAGCAGCTTCCATTGTTCTGGTTTTAACCATTGTTAGTTTATCAGTGTTTGCAACACTTACGATTTCCAGTGCAAATGGGGATTATACATTAAGTCAAAAAAATCTGGAGAGAACAACAAATTATTACAAGGCATCGAATGAAGTAAATTGCACGTTAAGCCAGATTGATAAGAAACTGTGGAAGAATTATCATAAAACAAAAAATAAAAAATCTTACATGAAAAATATATCAAAAAGTTTGGTGGATTTAAAAGGTATCACGTATGATAAAACAAAACATACTATACAGTTTCAAAAGAGTATTACAAGTAAACAGCAGATTAATGTAAAGATCAGAATCTGTTATCCAGAAAAACAAAGAAACCATTGCTATGAGATATTATGTTTTAAAAACGAAGCAGTTGGTACATGGAAGAAAGATGATTCACTTCCAGTATTTCAAAGAAAATGATCAAAGGGGACAAAATGAACATAGAAGAATTTTTAACATTGGCGGCAGAGAAAGAGGCATCGGATCTATTTATTATTGCCGGATTACCTCTTACAATGAAAACAAATGGAGTGATGCACCGGATCAATGAAGAACGAATGATGCCACAGGATACGGAAGAAATGATCCGTGAGATTTATAAAATGGCAGCTGACCGCAATATTGATAAATTACTGAAAACAGGAGATGATGATTTTTCTTTTGCGATCCCAGGGTTATCAAGATTTCGTGTGAGTGCTTATAAGCAGAGAGGATCGCTCGCAGCTGTGATCCGTGTGATTGCATTTCGTCTTCCGGATTCAAAAGAAATTGGAATACCTGATCAGGTAATGAGGCTGAGTGAATTAAATAAAGGACTGGTGCTTGTAACTGGGTCGGCTGGAAGTGGAAAGTCAACGACACTTGCCTGTATGGTGGAAGAGATCAATGAGACGAAAGAAGATCATATCATTACATTAGAGGATCCGCTGGAATTTCTGCACCAGCATAAGAAAAGTATCGTAAGCCAGAGAGAAGTGAATATGGATACGGTGAATTATGTAACATCTTTACGTGCAGCATTAAGACAAAGTCCGGATGTGATCTTGCTTGGAGAGATGAGAGATTATGAAACAATACAGGTTGTTATGACCGCAGCAGAGACGGGACATCTTGTATTTTCAACACTTCATACGATTGGAGCAGCAAATACGATTGAACGTATCATTGATGTATTTCCACCAAACCAGCAAAGACAGATCACGATTCAGCTTGCATCTGTTCTGCAGGCAGTTATTTCACAGCAGTTGATTCCAAGTGTTGATGGAACACTGATCCCTGTATTTGAGATCATGGAAGTAACTCCTGCGATCCGCAATATGATCCGTGAGAATAAGGTTCATCAGATCGATGGCCTGATCTATTCATCAACGGGGAGCGGAATGATGTCTATGGACCAGTCATTAATGCAGGCATACAGAGATGGAAAGATCACGAAAGAGACAGCGGTTTTATATGCGTTAAATGCTGAAATGTTAAGTAAAAGGCTGCGTTAAATGAGACAAATCCATTGACAAAGAAAGTTGAATACTGTACGATGAAAGTGTATAGATAGACGATGTTTCAAACTTGGGGAAGTTGGAACATGAAACTAAATCAAGTATAAATAAGTATAAAGAAGGGGCGATAATTATGAAGAAGAAAGTTGTAGCAGGACTGACGTCAATTATTCTTGCAGTTGTATTAATTTTCGGCGGGGTTACATTTTATAATAACCATCAGCAGAAGAAGTTTGAGAAACAGATGGCTTCATTTGAAAGTGTTGATACAATGAAGCATCCAAAAGAATCAACAATTAAGATTGATGGTGTTGAAGTGCCATTGAGCAGTGCACCGAAAGTAACAACAAAGACAACAATCAAGAAAAGCACAAAAATTCAGAAACTAAAGAAGAAAGCTTCAAAGAGTAAAGTAACAACAATAAGGAAGACAAAGACAACAAAGAAAACAAGTCAGAGTAATTCTCAGCGTAAGGTAGTAGATACAAAGGTTATCACAACAACGAAAGATTATGATAAGAAGGGTTCCAACAAGAGAACGATTAAGACAGTTATTCAGACAACGGTTAAGACAACAACTGTACAGCTTATACAGTCAGGTTCTAAAGGAACAACTGTAAAAACTTTGGGAGCAAAGGCAGATAAGAAGATTCTTAATGCATTTGATACATTAAAGTTTAAGTTTGTGATCAATAAGAATGCATCACATACAGGAGTGTTCAGTGTAAGGAATCATAAGATTGAGATCCAGAGTGCGAAAGATTATGTATTATTACATGAACTTGGACATTTTGCAAACTTCCTTGCAGGAGATAAAGTCAGCACAAGTGAGTGGAACAAGATTTACAAAGCTGAGAAGTCAAAATATACAGGATATAACAAAGCTTATGTAACAAAGACAGCTTCTGAATATTTTGCAGAATCTTACAGAGATTATAGAGAAAATCCAACAGCGTTGAAGTCAAAACGACCAAGGACTTACCAGTTTGTTAAGAAGACGATCAATGGTATTTCTGACAGTGATGTGCAGGAAATCAAAGATACTTATGGAGAATACTGGGGATTATAAAAGCAGACCTTAGGAGTACTTTCTTGGAAAGTACTCCTTTTTTCTTGTGATAAAGAAACTAAATGTGAAAGGATGAATAGAATGTTAAAGATTAAGGAGTATGTCAAAGCAGAAAGTCTTGAACAGGCATATGAGCTGAACCAGAAGAAGACGAACTGTGTGATTGGCGGTATGTTGTGGCTTAAAATGGTCACAAGAAATGTACAAAAAGCAATTGATCTATCGGGACTTGGGCTTGATCAGATTGAAGAAGATGATGAGAAATTTTCCATAGGAGCAATGGTCACATTAAGACAGATCGAACTTCATGAAGGATTAAATACATGGAGTCATGGAGCTGTCAAAGAAAGTGTAACACATATCGTTGGCGTACAGTTTCGTAATCTGGCTACGGTTGGCGGAAGTATTTTCGGAAAGTTTGGTTTTTCAGATGTATTAAGCTGCTTCCTTGCATTTGACAGTTATGTGGAATTACATCACGAAGGAATTATTCCACTGGAGCAGTTTGCAGTGAATAAATATCCAGATGATATTCTGGTGCGTCTGATCGTCAAGAAACATCCACAGGAAAGTGTTTATCTTTCTCATAGAAATTCGAAGACAGATTTTCCGGTTTTAACATGTGCCATTTCATTAGGAAAGGAAGAGGCTTATGCAGTTGTTGGAGCAAGACCATCAAGAGCGGTAAAAGTAAAATTATCAGATCAATGGAATGTTATGATCAAAGACGATGAAGGAAGAAGAAAGATTGCAGATGAAGTCACAGGACAGCTTAATTTTGGAAGTAACATGCGAGGAAGTGCGGATTATAGAAGACATTTATCAGAAGTCCTTATAAGAAGGGGATTGGCACAGTTAGAAGAAAGGAGGGAAAATTAGTCATGAATATTACATTTACATTAAATGGAAAGAAAATAAGCAGACAGATTGAGGCAGATACTCTCCTGATCGATCTTGTAAGAGATCTTGGATGTTACAGTGTGAAACGTGGATGTGAGACATCAAACTGTGGATTATGTACAGTATTTATGGATGATCAGCCAATTCTTTCATGTTCCATTCTTGCAGCAAGAGTCGATGGGCATAAGATTGATACATTAGAAGGGTTGCAGGAAGAAGCAGCAGAGTTTGGAGCATTTATTGCAAATCAGGGAGCAGAACAGTGTGGATTCTGTAATCCAGGAATGATCATGAATGCGATCGCATTGTTCAGAGAGATTCCTGATCCAACAGAAGAAGAGATCAAAGAATATTTAGCAGGAAATCTGTGCAGATGTTCAGGATACGAAGGACAGCTTCGAGGAATCTTAAACTTTTTAGAATACAAGAAAAATAAAAATGGAGGTGCCGAATGAAAGTAGTCAATCAGCCAGTTATGAAGAAAGACGCAATGGCACTTGTGACAGGAAAACCTGTATTTACAGATGATAAGGCACCAAAAGACTGCTTGATCGTAAAATTACTCCGAAGTCCATATGCCAATGCGATGATCAAATCGATCAATACCCAATTTGCTATGAAAGTGCCGGGAATCGAGGCAATTTATACATGGGAAGACGTGCCACAGGAACGTTTCACGATGGCAGGACAGACTTATCCAGAGTTAAGTCCATATGATAGACAGATCTTAGATCAGCACGTCCGATATGTTGGAGATCCAGTTGCGATCGTTGCGGGTGAGAATGAGAAGTGTGTAGATCAGGCAATTAAGATGTTGCGTGTAGAATATGATGTACTGCCTGCAAACTTAGATCCACGGAAAGCAATGGATGAGGGTACACCATTAGTGCATCCAGAAGATAACTGGAAAGCTTTATGCAATATTGGAGCAGATAATAAGAAAAATCTGTGCGCTACAGAAGAAACCCATGAGGGAGATGTTGATGCAGTATTGGAAGATTGTGATGTTGTTGTAGAACACACATATCATACAAAAGCCAACCAGCAGGCGATGATGGAGACTTTTAGAACGTATTGCTTTATTGATGAATACGGAAGATTAAATGTCGTAAGTTCCACACAGATCGTATTCCATGTACGAAGAATCTTGGCAAATGCATTATGTATTCCAAAATCAAAGATTCGAGTATCCAAACCTAGGATCGGTGGTGGATTTGGTGCAAAACAGAGTGCGATTTCAGAAGTATATCCAGCATTTGTCACATGGATGACAAAGAAACCATCTAAGATCATTTTTTCAAGAGTAGAATCCCAGATTGCATCTTCTCCACGTCATGAGATGGAAGTGACAGTTCGTGTCGGGGCAAATAAGAATGGAAAGATTCGTGCGATTGATGTGTATACACTGTCTAATACAGGAGCTTATGGAGAACATGGACCGACAACCGTTGGATTGTCTGGACATAAATCTATTCCTTTATACAGAGATCTGGAGGCACATCGTTTTGCGTATGATGTTGTGTATACAAACCGTATGTCAGCAGGTGCATATCGTGGATATGGTGCAACGCAAGGTATTTTTGCACTGGAATCTGCAGTGAGTGAACTGGCAGCGAAGATTGGCATGGATCCAACAAAGATCCGTGAGATGAATATGGTTCGTGAAGGCGATGTTATGCCTGCATATTATGGAGAGACAGCAAATAGTTGTGCTTTAGACCGATGTCTGGCTCGTGCCAAGGAAATGCTCAAATGGGATGAGAAATATCCATGCAAGGATATGGGAAATGGAAAAGTCCGAAGTGTTGGAGTTTCTATGGCAATGCAGGGATCTGGTATTTCGGGAGTTGACGTTGGATCTGCAACGATCAAATTAAATGACGATGGACTGTATACACTTTCTATTGCAGCAGCAGATATGGGAACTGGATGTGACACGATCTTAGCACAGATGGCAGCAGAATGTCTGGAATGTTCAATTGATGATATCATGGTCAGTGGAGCAGACACTGATACATCACCATATGATTCTGGATCTTATGCATCAAGTTCTACCTATGTTACTGGAAAAGCAGTAGAACGTGCGTGTGAAAAATTAAAAGGACGTATTTTAAATAAAGCAGCTCAAATGATGGAAATTGATTCTGCGGATAATCTGGAATTTGATGGTAAAAAAGTAAGCGATCCAGAGAGTGGAAAAGAAATTTCATTAGTTGATATTTCAACAGCATCTATGGTCAACAATAATGAAACCTTCCAGGTGACAGAAACAAATAGTTCCCCAGTATCACCACCTCCATTCATGGTCGGAATGGTTGAAATCGAGCTTGATAAAGAAACAGGACATATCGAGATCTTAGATTACGTTGCAGTTGTAGACTGTGGAACACCTGTGAATCCAAATCTTGCAAGAGTACAGGTAGAAGGCGGACTTGGACAGGGAATCGGAATGGCATTATATGAAGGCGTTGATTATACTTTGAATGGATATGTGAAGCAGAATTCTTTCATGCAGTATAAAGTGCCATCACGAGTGGATGTTGGAAAACTTCGCGTAGAATTCGAAAGCAGCTATGAACCAACTGGACCATTTGGAGCAAAATCGATCGGAGAGATTGTTATCAATACACCATCTCCAGCAATAGCAGATGCAGTATTTAATGCGACAGGATTGTGGATTCGTGAATTGCCGATCACAAGTGAAAAAATTGCAATGGGTCTGATGGAACAAAAATAGGATGAAAACAGCAGTTATTTATCTGGCATCAGGAAATAGCAAACGTTTTGGCTATGAAAATAAATTATTAAAAAATATCCAAACCAAACCGATGTACCGTTATGGTTTGGACAGACTGATCGATATATGCAAAGAAAAGGAAGAGTTTGAAGTTATTGTTATCACGCAGTATCAGGAAATTATGAAACAGATACAATATGATTCGGTAACGACAGTATTTTGTAAAGAAAGCCAATATGGGATTTCATGGTCGATCAAAGCAGGAATCAAAGCAGCTAAAGATGCAGATTTCTATACATTTTTTGTAGCAGATCAGCCCAATATGAAAAGAGAGACGATCGAAAGATTTCTCTCTTTTATGGCAGAAGGACGTTATGAACTTGGATGTGTCAGGACAGAAGAAGAACTTGGCAATCCAGTATGGTTTTCAAAGAAATATAAAAAAGAGCTTTTATCTTTAACAGGTGATTGCGGTGGTAAAAAAATTCTAAAAAAACATATAGAAAATGCCAGATTTTTCAAGGTTCTGGAAGAATCTGAACTTTGTGATATAGATTATCCAAAAGAAATGCAAGCAATGCTTGCAAAGCAAGGCAAAAGTAGTTAAAATATTATTTAAAATACAAAAGAGCGTGGAGGCCAAGCAATGGAGCTATTAAAAGAGAGAATCCGAAAAGATGGAGTTGTAAAAGAAGGAAATGTCTTGAAAGTAGACCGTTTTTTAAATCACCAGATGGATGTAAAATTATTCCGTGAAATTGGAAAAGAATTAAAAAAACGTTTTGAAGGTGAAAATATTAATAAAATTCTTACAATTGAAGCATCAGGAATTGGAATTGCATGTATAGCAGCAGAAATTTTTGACGTACCAGTCGTATTTGCAAAGAAAACACAGACAAAGAATATTGCTGGAGATGTATACACAACAAAAGTAGAGTCATACACACACGGAAGAGTTTATGATATCATTGTATCTAAAGAATTTTTAGGAGAGGGAGATCGAGTTTTACTGATCGATGATTTCCTTGCGAATGGTAAAGCCTTAGAAGGACTGGCAAAATTAGTCAAAGACTCTGGAGCAGAACTAGTCGGAGCCGGAGTTGTAATCGAGAAAGGATTCCAGCCAGGTGGAGATTTCTTGAGAAAACAGACACACTTAGAATCCCTTGCAATTGTCGATTCAATGGATGAGAAAACAGGAGAGATCACATTCCGCGAATAATAATTGGATAGAATAATTATCAAATGAGAATATAATATACAGAGAGTCGTTAGTTGATACGGCTCTTTGTTTTATTATAATCGGAATAAGCGAGGAAGATGAAAATGAAAATACCTACATCAGCACTTTTTGCAGGAGTTGGAACACACGATCTTGATTCTATGATGAGTTGTCTTTCTGCAAAAGAGCGAAATTACAAGAAAAATGAATTTATATTTCATACAGGAGATAAAGTTACCCAGATTGGTATGGTTCTGGAAGGAACAGTTCACATGATGAAAGAAGATGTTTGGGGGAATGTCATGATCTTAGGAGAAGCATGCCCTGGAGACTTATTTGGAGAAGTCTATGCCTGTGCAGGAGTCAAACATTTAGAAGTCGGTGTTGTCGCAAAAACAGATGTAAAAGTGTTATTTTTAGATATTCAGAAAGTACTGACAGTATGTTCAAATGGCTGTGAATTTCATTCTAAGATCATAAGAAATTTATTATCATCTATAGCGGAAAGAACATTAGAAATGACAAGAAAAGTAGAGCATATGTCACAGAGATCATTGAGGGATAAAGTATTGTCTTATTTATCATCAGAAGCTGTGCGTGCTGGAAGTAAGGAATTTACAATACCATTTAATCGACAGCAACTGGCAGAGTATTTGTCAGTAGATCGAAGCGCATTATCAGCAGAACTTGGTAAGATGAGAGATGAAGGAATGTTGGAATTCTGGAAGAATCAGTTTAAGTTGAAATAGTGATTTGTGAGGGTAGGCTTTCGTATATGTGACAAAAATAAGATAAGAATCAATATTTAAAACAACTGGTGGCAACACGCACTTAAAATCTGCTAATCGTTGCCACCTCATATACTCGAAATCTACAGTTGGCCAACTCAACAAATTAAAAATCTACAATTTATCATGAAAACTCTTCAACAAAGATTTCTCACTCTTCCATCCCAAATACCGCAAAGTTTCCTCAAGGCCACTCATAACTTCAAGCATATCTCCTACATTTGCGCTTGCACCCATGTGTCCGATTCGGATGACTTTTCCTGCCAGATCTCCAAATGATCCTGCTAACATGATATGATGCTCTTCTCTCATTCTTTTGAGAATATCATCGGCTGTCATTCCTTCTGGTACGTCGAAGACGGTAACGGTATCTGAAAATCCACTTTCTAAATGCAGCTTGATTCCGAATTCTTTTAATGCTTCTCTTGTTGCATTTGCAATCTTTGCATGTCGTTTGATCAGGTCTTTATCTGCTGCAATATTGTCAATTGCGGCTTTTAATCCATAGATATCACTGATCGGCATTGTATATGGGAACCATAGGTTTTTGTAGTAGTCTTTGAATATTGTCAGATTGCAGTAAAATGATGCAATTGGTGTTTTTCTGTTTTCCATTGCTGCTTTTGCTTCATCACTGATTGTTACAAATGTAAGTCCTGGAGGAGCTGAAACGGCTTTTTGAGATCCACCGCATAAAATATCAATTTGTGCTTTATCAACATCAACTTCATTTCCAAACATTCCTGATACAGAATCTGTGACAGTCATAATTCCATAGGATTTTAATAGTGGGCAGATTTTATGAATATCATTTAACATTCCGCTTGGTGTATCACAATGAACAATTGTTGCGTATTTAAAATCATGATCTTTCTTGAGGTATGCATCTAATTCATTTACATCAAAAGCATTTTTATAATCTTTTGTATACATTACAGCTGTTCCACCATACATAGATACGAAATCCGCAAATCCTGCTCCATAAATTCCATTGTCAAGAATTAGTACTCGATCTCCTGATTCTGTCATGGATGCACATGCTGCTTCTAATCCAAGAATTCCTTCTCCGCTTAGGATCAGAGTCTCATTTTTTGTATGAAGTAATTTACTGATCAATTCACAGGTTTCTTTATATTCATCATAAAACTGTGGATCTAGATCGGCATTTGTTGTTGAGATGCTTCTTGCAAGTCTCACATTCTCAGGAACCTGAACAGGTCCTGGTGTCATGATCTTATATTTGCTCATATTTGCCACTCACTTTCTTTTTTATTTATGCAAACTGTGTAATTCCAATTTTCTTAACCGCAATCTCGATTGGTTCGATCACGATCAGGACAATAACAGCTGCAACTGCAATCTGTACGACATTTCCTGGTACAGAAGTGATCGGTGCAACAAAGTTTCCATAAAGGATGATCTCTGCGATATAATAACCAACGATCTTAATCACAAATGCTGCAAAGATTGCTGTAACTTTCCATCCATACTGGTCATGTTTTTCTGTTATTGCTCCAACAACATATCCCATAATACCTACAATAATAAATGTAAATGGGGCCCATGCTGTCCATCCAGATAACAGATCAAATAATCCCATTCCAACACCACCAGCAATTGCTCCTGTTTTCTTCCCAAATAAGATCGCCATGATAAATAATGGTACATTTCCTAAATGAATCAGACCTCCATTTGCTGCAATCGGTAATCTTACATTAACAAATGCAGTAAACACATAAGTTAAGGCAACTGCCATTGCTGTAACTGCAATAAATTGTACTTTATTTTCTTTCATTTTATTTTCCTCACTTTCTGTTTCCTTTGATCATATATAGTTTTTTAAGTACGCTGCGTTCCTTTATTGTGTTATAATTTATCGAAAAATTGGCATTTTTAAAATAGCCAGTTTTTTGATTCTTGACAGTGCCAGTTTTTGCATAACAATGTAATGTTTACGTTGGGAGTTTTTTTATTTACTAAACATTTTGATAAATTGGTGTTCTTAAAGACCTTTAATCTTCTGTTAGCGAGTACAAAAATTAGTCAGATTCAACTTCGCACGTAAATCCTGCATCCGTAATCGTCTTGATCGTATCTTCAATTCCCTGCCCATCTGCAGTCAGATATCCAGATGCAAAGATAGAATTCACAATCGTCAACAATTCTTTTTCTCTTCCTTTAAAATAAATTTCACGACCAGCAGCGCAACGGATATCAGATGTTGGAACCATTAATCTTGCAAGACATAATACTTTCAGGCAATATTCTGGTGTTAAATTTGAAGTATCCCGATCCTGTAGAGGAGTTCCTTTGATCGGAATTAAGAAGTTGATAGGAAGTGCTTCTGGATTGATTTCTTTCAGATCTAATAACATATCAACGACATCTTCCTTACTTTCACCCATTCCAATAATACCACCGCTGCAGATTTCAAATCCTAGATCTTGTAACATATGGATATTATTAACACGCTGTTCATATGTATGTGTTGTACAGATATTTGGATAGTTAGAACGGCTTGTATTCAGGTTATGATTGATACGATCCAAGCCAGCTTCTTTTAACATTAATGCCTGCTTTTTTGTTAAAAATCCAATGGAACAGCATAAGTGTGTACCATCTTCTTTCATTTTACGAATCTTACCAGCCAGTTCTTCGATTTCTTCATCACTAAACTTCATACCGCTTAATCCAATGCAATGACGGGATAATTTATGATCATGGACAAATGTATTATCTCCATATAACTTTTCATCATCAACCCATTTATATTTCTCAATATCTGCATGGGAACGGCAGGATTGTGCACAGTATGCGCAGTTCTGGGAGCAGTTTCCGCTTCTGGCATTTGTTAAAAGATGAATGCTTACATGATTCCCTTTATATTTTTTACGAAGTGCACCGGCACGTTCGATTAGTTCATTTAATTGTTCATCAGGTGTATTTAAGATGGCGATTGCTTCTTCACGGGTTAAATTTTGCTCTGAATTCATATGATATGTACCTTCCTTTGTTTAAATTCAAAATATCTTATTAAACTGAACTTTAGCATGAATAAAATTTATTGTCAACAAAATGAATTACTATAGTTAACAATTAAATAATGGTTGACATTAAATATCAATCTCTGTATAATACTAAAAAGTTAGGAAGCTAACCATTTTGAAAAGAAAGGGATGAGTGAATGCAGGATATAAATGATAAGATCAATAACATGCACATGGGAAAACTGATCCATATGTTATCACATGAGATGAAGAGGAATCAGCCAATTGATAAAGTGATCAAGGCTGATCTTACCATCATGCAGAAACATATTTTAAAGTTTATTTTATTAGAAACAATGCATAAAGATCTTTATCAAAAAGACATTGAAGAAGAATTTCAGATCCGCAAATCAACTGTGACAGGATATGTACAGTTGATGGAGAAGAATGGATATCTGACAAGAGAAAGTGTCAAAGGAGATGCTAGAAAGAAGCGGCTGGTACCAACAGAGAAAGCCGAAGGATTAAGACAGGCAATCTTGGAAGATATTAAGCTTAGTGAAAAAAGAATGGAAAAAGGCATTCCTGAGGAAGATGTCATAACATGCAAACATGTTTTATATCAGGTATTACAAAATCTTATAGAAAAACACAAGGAGGAAGGAAAGAAAGATGAATAAGACCCTATTAAAATCAGTCCGAGAATACAAAAAACAATCCATACTTGCTCCAATCCTGGTAATTCTTGAGGTACTGATGGAAGTTTTGATTCCGATGGAGATGGCAAATATCATTGATATCGGAATGACAAGCGGAGATTTACATTATATTATCCAGCGAGGAGTGATCCTGGTTGCTATGGCAATGTTATCCCTGTTTTTCGGGATTTCAGCTGGAAATATGGCAGCCGTTGCAGGTGCTGGATATGCAAAGAACTTAAGACATGATATTTTCTACAAAGTGCAGGAATTCTCATTTAAGAATATTGACCACTTTGCGACATCAGGACTTGTCACACGTATGACAACCGATATCACGAATATTCAGATGGCATATATGATGAGTATCCGTCTGCTTGCCAGAGCACCGATCATGGTAGTTTTATCATGGGTAATGACATTAAAATATAGTGTGACTGTAGCGGTACTGTTCTTGATCGTCATTCCATTATTAGGTGGAACATTGATCTTTATCGCAAAGAAAGCACATCCACATTTTATCAAAGTATTTGATGAATACGATATTTTAAATAATTCCGTACAGGAAAATGTAAATGCATCTCGTGTGGTAAAAGCATTTGTACGTGAAGATTATGAAATCAATAAATTTCATGGAATTTCTAAGTATGTATACAAACTGTTTACAAAAGCAGAAAAGATTGTTGCATGGAACTCACCAGTTATGCAGTTTACAATGTATGTCGTTGTTCTGCTGTTAGTTGCGATCGGTGGAACAGGAATCATCCATGGAACAATGGGAACTGGAGAATTAACAAGTATTATCGTATACGCACTACAGATCATTGGTTCTTTGATGATGGTAACATTCGTATTCGTTATGATCATGATCGCAGAAGCATCCACAGATCGTATCACAGAAGTCTTAGAAGAAGTCCCAGAGATGCAGGATAAAGCAGATGCGGCAACAGAAGTCAAAGATGGAGAGATCATCTTTGATCATGTGAATTTCAGCTATGCAGGAGAAGGCGGAAATCTTTCATTAAAAGATGTCAATCTTCATATTAAATCAGGACAGACGATCGGTATCATCGGTGGAACAGGTAGTGCAAAATCTACATTAGTTCAGCTGATCCCAAGACTTTACGATGTCACAGAAGGATGTGTCAAAGTCGGTGGAGTCGATGTTCGTGATTATAACTTAGAAGCATTAAGAGATCAGGTATCCATGGTGCTTCAGAAAAATGTATTATTTACAGGAACTATATATGATAATATCCGCTGGGGTGATGAAAATGCATCCGATGAAGAAGTTCAGAGAATGTGTAAATTAGCACAGGCAGATGGATTCGTTAATGAATTCCCAGCTGGATACAATACACAGATCGTACAGGGTGGAAACAATGTTTCTGGTGGACAGAAACAGAGATTATGTATCGCAAGAGCGTTATTAAAGAAACCTAAGATCTTAATCTTAGATGATTCTACAAGTGCAGTAGATACAAAGACAGATGCATTGATCCGTAAAGCATTTAGAGAAGAAATTCCAAATACTACAAAGATCATCATTGCACAGAGAGTATCTTCGATTGAAGATGCAGATCAGATCATCGTATTAGATGATGGTAAGATCTCAGGTATTGGAACATCTGAAGAGTTATTAAAGACAAATGATATTTACAGAGAAGTCTATGAATCACAGGTGAAAGGAGGAGAAGACGATGAGTAAAGGACCAAAGAGAGAAAAGGTGCTTAACAAAAATACATTAAAGACAGCAAAACGTCTTTTAAGATATGTAACAGATACTTATAAATTGCAGATCATCATTGTATTTATCTGTATTTTCATTAGTGCAGCAGCTTCCGTATCTGTATCCTTGTCCTTAAAATTCATGTTGGATGATTTTATCCTTCCATTAGTTGGACAGAGTAATCCAGATTTTACAAACTTCTATCATGCAATGATCGTTCTTGGATGTATTTTTGCAGCAGGTGTGATCGCAACATTTGTCTACACAAGAATGATGGTATTCATTGGACAGGGTGTCTTAAAACGTGTCAGAGATGATATGTTTGAACATATGCAGACATTACCAATCCGCTATTTTGACCAAAATACAAATGGTTCTATCATGAGTTTATACACAAATGATACAGATACCTTAAGACAGATGATCAGTCAGGCGATTCCTCAGGCAATGATGGCATTTTTCACGATCATCGTAACATTTATTTCAATGGTAGCATTAAGCCCAGTGTTAACAATTCTTGCAGTTGTTGTTATCGGAATCATGATCGCAGTCACAAAAGCGATCGGCGGAAACAGTGGAAAATATTTTGTCCGTCAGCAGAAATCTTTAGCTGATGTGACAGGATTTATCGAAGAGCGAATGAACGGACAGAGAGTTGTCAAAGTCTTTAACCACGAACGCAAATCCGAAGAAGAATTTGACCAGTTAAATGAAGCTTTATTTGAAAGTGCTGCAAATGCCAACAAATATGCAAACATCATGGGGCCGGTTGTAGGAAATATCGGAAACCTTCAGTTTGTATTAACAGCTGTTTTAGGTGGAGTATTAGCCATTGAAGGAATTGGAGGAATCACATTAGGTGTTATGGCATCATACCTTCAGTTTACAAAGAGTTTCACACAGCCATTTATGCAGGTAGCTCAGCAGTTCAACTCCATCGTTATGGCACTGGCAGGTGCAGAAAGAATCTTTGCACTGATCGACGAAGAACCTGAAACAGATGAAGGATATGTAAGATTAGTAAATGCGAAGAAAGATGAAAATGGAAATATCATCGAATGTAAAGAAAGAACAGGAATGTGGGCATGGAAACATCCACACTCTGCAGATGGATCTGTAACTTACACAGAATTAACAGGAGATGTAAGATTTGAAGATGTAACATTTGGTTACAACGAAGACAAAACAATTCTTCATGACATCAGTTTGTTTGCAAAACCAGGACAGAAACTGGCATTTGTAGGATCCACAGGAGCCGGAAAAACAACGATCACAAACCTGATCAACCGCTTCTATGATATTCAGGACGGAAAGATCCGCTATGACGGAATCAACATCAAGAAGATCAAGAAAGACGACTTAAGACGTTCCTTGGGAATCGTATTACAGGATACACACCTCTTTACAGGAACGATCAAAGACAACATTCGTTATGGAAACTTAGATGCAACAGATGAAGAAATCTATGGAGCAGCAAAATTAGCTCATGCAGACCAGTTCATTCAAATGCTTCCAGACGGTTACGATACAGTGATCAGCGGAGACGGAGAAGGCTTATCTCAGGGACAGAGACAGTTACTCTCTATTGCCAGAGCAGCAGTTGCTAACCCACCAGTACTGATCTTAGACGAAGCAACATCAAGTATTGATACACGAACAGAAAGTATCGTACAGAGAGGAATGGATAACTTGATGAAAGGCAGAACTGTATTTGTGATCGCTCATAGATTATCTACGATCCGAAATAGTGATGCAATTATTGTACTTGAACATGGTAAGATCATTGAACGTGGAGATCATGAAGATCTGATCAAGAATAAGGGAACTTATTATCAGTTGTATACTGGTAAGCTTGAATTGTCTTAGAATTTAATTTGAATGGCCAACTGTAGATTTCGAGTATATGATAAAAAATAAATAAGCAATCGAAAGCGCTTTCGGTTGCTTATTTATTTTTTGTCGTATACCTGAAATCTATAGAATAAAAAAAGACCGCTCACATAATGTGAACGGATACTTTTCTGAAAAGAGAGGATTAAAAAATATATATGAAAAACTATGTCTTAAGTATAGCAAAATTCCTGGTTCATTCAATGTATAAATTATGAATAATTCTAAAGAATTTATAAAGAGTTGCAAAAATTATTATAAATATGTAAAGATAAAGTGAAAGAACGATTAGAAAGAATGATCTATCTTGCAGACGATCGAAATGTAGCTGCAAAATTTGTAAATGGAAAGAGTGTTGTGAGTGATAAAGATGGAAAATAAATAATGTATGATTTTAAATTATGATTGTACAAAAAAAGAAGCATTAAATATTGTTGACACATTCCCTAGGAAATGCTATTATACGAATAATTCCTATTGAAAAACTATGAAAAGAAAAAACGAATGAGAGGATGTGTAACAAAATGAGCATTAACACAACAGATTTTGCCGCACTAGCAGTCACAGTTGTTCTGTTTGCAGTAATTTACTATTTAGATTATAAGAAAGGCGTAGACTTCGGACTTTTAACATTATTAGCAACAGTCTTTGGAATCGCAGTTGGTCTGGGATTCGGAAATCATTTTACATATGTTGAAATTTTCGGACGTATTTATACAAATGTATTAACAGCACTCGTTGTACCAATGCTGTTATTTAGTATCATTGCAAGTATCACAAACTTAAGTGAATCTATTCACTTAAAGAAGATCGGTGGAAAATCAATCTTCTTCTTGATCTTAAATACAGCAATCGCAAGTACGATCACAGTGATCGTAGCAGTCATCTTAAATGTTGGTGATGGATTTGCTTATAAAGTAGCAGATGGATATCAGAAAGTTGAAGTACCATCAGTAGTTGATACGATCGTAAACCTATTCCCAAGTAACTTTGCAACAAACTGGAGTGAAGGACAGATCATTCCAATCGTTGTATTTGCGATCATCATTGCATTATCTTACAATGCAATTTCAAAAGATAATGAATCAGTCAAACCATTTAAAGCATTTATTGATGCAGGAAATCAGGTCATTGGACAGGCGATTGACTGGATCATTGGATTTACACCATATGCCGTATTATCTTTCTTAGCAAGAGCCGTTGGAAGAAGCAGCGTGGCAGAATTACTTCCATTATTAAGTACATTAGTATTATCTTATATCTTATGTGCAGTTCAGTCATTTGGTGTAGAAGGGCTTTTAGTCAAATTTGTAGCAAAATTAAGCCCAATCAAGTTCTTCAAAGGAATCGCACCAGCTCAGTATGTAGCATTTACAACACAGAGCAGTGTTGGTACAATTCCAGTCACATTAAGACAGTTAAAAGAAGCACTTGGAGTTGATGCAGACGTTGCATCCTTTACAGCAGGTCTTGGAGCTAATGTTGGAATGCCAGCATGTGCAGGAATCTGGCCAGCATTAACAGCAGTATTCAGTGTTCATATGTTAGGATACCATTATGGAATTGCACAGTATGCATTCTTAATCCTGATCACATTAGTTGTATCCGTAGGAACAGTCGGAGTTCCAGGAACAGCAACCATTACATCAACAGCCGTATTTGCAGCACTTGGATTACCAATCGAATTAGTTGTCGTATTCGCACCAATCTCAACGATCGTTGACATGGCAAGAACAATGACAAACGTAACAGGAGCAGCAACAGCAGCCGTTATCACAGCAGCGACAGAAGGACTGGTTGACGAAGAAGTTTATAATTCAGATAAATCTAAACATGTTGCAGTAAATAACTAGGATAGAAACAATTCTATATATAAACACTTCATGTAATCAATATAAGTTGAGGCAGCTAAAATTTCGTGCTATCATAATCTTATGATAGTACGAAATTTTTTGTTGTTTAAAAGGTAGTGTAATAATAGACAGATTTGTTAATCCAGATAATAGTGCGTTCCAAGCAGCACTGAATTCCAGAATTTATGTAGACAAAACAGGATTAATTGCATGTATGAATGAAGTTCTGGATTCTACAGATGCGTATATTTGTAACAGCAGCCCAAGGCGTTTTGGAAAATCCTATGCAGCGAATATGCTTGCAGCGTATTATAGCAAAGGAGCATCTTCAGAAGAGATGTTTTCTGACTTAGAGATAGGAAAAACAGAAGACTTTAAGAAACATCTAAACAAATATGATGTGATTCATATTGATGTACAATGATTCCAGCACCGATCAGCATATTGATCACATACCATAAAGGACTCTTAAATACACCAGAGATAGCAACAATTCCACAAAATGCTACGACAGATGATACATTCTGAAGGCACCATTTGGTCCATAAATTCCTTCTGCCATAAGTGCCAATGTAAATGCAGGCTTACTTCCGATCGCATAAGCAATATAAGCACACATAACAGGAACCATCATAGCAAAACCAGCTTGACCAATATCATAAATATTTTGGAAGGACTGATTACTTGGAACAATTGCGCCGTTATCAATCTTACCAGTGATCAGTGTGAAGGAAAATAACATACCACTAGCAATGATCACTGGAAGGAAATAAGAAATTCCTGTATTAAAATGTTTAAACAGCTGAGCTGGAAGACTTTGTTTTTTCTATTAGATTTTGTTGCCATATTATATAACCTCCTTTTCGATCAGTTTTAAGATTTCTAGAGCTTCATCGGCAGAAGCAGCATTCATAAAGCTTTCTTTCCATGCATTTCTCATAATATTTTTACTAAGTTCAGAGATGATACGCATATGAAGATTAGAACCAGATTCTTTTGGAACTCCGATCATAAAAATATGTTTGACCATTTCGCCATTTCCATCCCAATCCATTGCATGAGATAATTTTGCATAAGCGACAAATGGAGTTTTTACAGCATCTGTTTTTGCATGAGGAATTGCAGTATCATATCCGATAAAAGTACTGATCGTATTTTCTCCGCTTTCCTTCATGGAAAGAAGAAAGATCAATTGTGCGGGTTCTCCATCCCAGTCGATCGGATGAATCGGATGTGCGTCCGATTTCCTCACGTTTCATAACATAATGGAAAAAGTCGTCTGGAATGTCATAATTCTGGACCGCATTTTCACACATGTGTTCAAGGATTTCATTTTTATCATCAGAAGAAGACCCAAATACCATATTTTTATGAAAATATTCTATAAAACGACTGCTTCTGGTATCGGTGATTGCCTGATTTACCTGATGAATAAAGCTTGTTTCAAAAAATGTTGATGTTCGAATGATCGGGATCGGAACAGGAATATCGATCGGAACGGTCGTAAGGATATAATCAACATTTGAAAAATCATATAATTCCAGAGAATGGTGGTTTGTTACTCCAACGACATCAAGATAGTTCCCAAAATTTTCTTTTACTTGATACGCCAATAATTCGGAACTGGCTTTTCCGCTTCCACATACAATGAGGACTTTTTCTTTTTGATTTTTCCATTTTCGTTTTAAGGCAAGTGAAAATGGAAGAGCAACAAAAGCAATTCCATGTTTTGCACGGATTTCCAGTGGCATAAGATGAGTGGATAACATGGTGATCAGTTCAAGATCATAACGGAAATCAATTTTGAAAACTTCATTCACACGTTCTAACATTTGAGTTACAAGTTTATAAGTTTCTTCACTGATCACAGTATTTCCAGATATATCTTTTGTAGTAATTGTTTTTTCTCCTGAAATCTGTAAAAGCAGATATCCAAGTTATCCTTTTGTAAAATGCACCTGAAATGCTTTTTCGATTTCATTAACAATTGATAATAAAAGATCGATATCAGGGCTTGTACCCAGTTCTTTTTTCACATTCCTGTTCTAATGCTTCCTGAGACATATAAGTATGAGCGATTCCTGCTGTACATGTGCTAACTGCTACGATTTTCATAATTCAATTCCTTTCTCTGACAATCGTCAGTATGACAAGTTTAAGATATCAGACATTCCGCGAAATGTTTTCTGTTGTTTTTGATGCTTTTATTATAACCATGGGAAAATAGATTGAAAAGACTATTTGTTACCACAATGAATGTGGAAATAAAACCTTGTAGGAAAAATTGCATTATCTTATAATAAAAGAAAAGTTTGCAATAGGTTTAGTCAAGGAGGTGTATCCGTATGGGAAATTATCTAAATCCAGGAAATGAAAAGTTCAGAAGAATGATCCAGTCTGAAATCTATGTAGATAAAACTGGAATGATAAAATATACGAATTCCGTACTTGATACAGCACAAAATTATGTCTGTGTCAGCCGCCCAAGAAGATTTGGAAAATCTATGGCTGCGAATATGTTGACAGCTTATTATAGTCGTGGATGTGATTCAAAAAAATTATTTCATAGTTTTGAAATTGCAAAAGATAAAGACTTTGAAAAATACCTGAATCAATACAATACGATATTCTTAAATATGCAGGAATTTCTAAGCCGAAGTTATAATGTAGAAAAATTGATCGAACGTGTAAAGAAACTCGTGATCAGAGATTTAAAAATGGAATATCCAGAAGTTGATTACTTTGATGATACAGATCTAATCGAGTCTATGCAGGATGTTTATGCACAAACGCAATGCCCATTTGTTGTGATCATTGATGAATGGGATTGTATTTTTAGAGAATATAAAAAAGATAAAGAAGCGCAGGAAAAATATTTAGATTTTTTAAGAGATCTTTTAAAAGACAAAGCATGTATTTATCTATCTTATATGACAGGAATTTTACCAATTAAAAAATATGGAACTCATTCAGCACTGAATATGTTTGATGAATTTTCCATGATCAATCCGGGACCATTAGCATGTTATGTTGGATTTACAGAGAAAGAAGTCGAAAAACTCTGCAAACAGTATGGAATGGACATGGAAGAAGTCAAGAACTGGTATGATGGCTATTCGTTTGATGGAGTGCCTTCCGTGTATAGTCCAAGATCAGTTGTAAACAGTATGAGATTTCAGAAGATATCAAATTATTGGAATCAGACAGAGACTTTTGAGGCGTTGCAAGTTTATATCGATATGAATTTTGAACATTTAAAAGATGATGTTTTAAGTATGATCGCTGGGGAAAGTGTAGCAGTTAACACTGAAAGTTTTACAAATGATATGGAAACATTCCGCACAGAAGATGATGTGTTGACACTGCTGATCCATCTGGGATATCTTGCATATGATGATAAAACAAAAACAGTTAAGATACCAAACAGCGAGATTCGGGCAGAATATGTAAATACAGTTTCAGTATCAGACTGGGGATCTGTATCAAAAGCACTAAAAGATTCTGCAGATACATTAAATGCAATCTGGCAAGGCAGAGAAGAACAGGTAGCGAAAGTGATTGAACAGGCACATTTTGAGACATCACATATCCAGTATAATGATGAAAATGCATTGAGTTATACAATCTCATTAGCATTATATGCAGCAAGGAATTTCTATACGATTCATAGAGAACTGGCAGGTGGAAAAGGATTTGCTGATTTGGTATTTATTCCGAAGAAACAATTTGCAGAAAAACCAGCATTGGTTGTTGAATTGAAATGGGATAAGAGTGCAGAAGGTGCGATCAAGCAGATCAAAGATAAAAAGTATTTTGAGAGTTTGGAAGAATATAAAAATAATATGTTATTGGTTGGTATTAATTATGATAGGAAAACAAAAACACATGAGTGTAAAATAGAGAAATTAAAATAAAAAGGAATCAAACATGAAGAAAAAATGGTGGCACAATAAAATCGCATATCAGATCTATCCCAAAAGCTTTTTAGACACCAATGGAGATGGAATCGGTGATATTGAAGGAATTATCAACAAACTAGACTATCTAAAAGACCTTGGAATCGATATTTTGTGGATATCTCCGATATATCAGTCTCCAATGGTGGATAACGGTTACGATATCTCTGATTATTATGCAATCGATCCGATGTTTGGAACGATGGAAGATATGAAGAGTTTGATTGATGAGGCAAAGAAAAGAGACATGTATCTTTTGATGGATTTGGTTGTAAACCATTGTTCCAGCCAACATGAATGGTTTCAAAAAGCAATGGCAGATCCAGATGGAGAATATGGAACCTATTTTTATATCAAAGAGGGGAAAAATGGACAGCCACCAACAAATTGGAGATCGTATTTTGGCGGCAGTGTATGGGAGAAAGTCCCAGGATATGAGAATAAGTTTTATCTGCATTCCTTTGCAAAGGAACAGCCAGACCTAAATTGGGAAAATGAAGTTGTCAGAGAGAAGATTTATGAGATGATCTGTTGGTGGATGGATCAGGGACTTGCAGGTTTTAGGATTGATGCGATCATGAATATCAAGAAAGACCTGACATGGAGTGACTTAGAACCAGATGGTCCGGACGGACTCGCAGATGTATATAAAGTAACTGGAAAAGTTAAAGGAATCGGAGATTTTCTTCTGGAAATGAAACATCGTTGTTTTGAACCATACGATGCATTAACTGTTGGAGAAGCAATGTTTGTCAAAGAAGAAATTCTTCCACAATTTATCGGAGATCAAGGATATTTTTCCACAATCTTTGCATTTGAGCCATGTCATGCATATCGAAAAGGGAAAAACTATATGGATTATGACTGGCCGCAGCCATTTGATGACTGGAAAAAAGAAACATTTCATAACCAAAAGATCATCGAAAAGGCAGGATTTGAAGCGAACATTATCGAAAATCATGACCAGCCAAGAGGAGCGAGCCTGTTCATTCCAGAAGAAGATTATGGATTTTATAGCCTGTCAGCACTTGCAATGATCATGATTTGTCAGAGGGGATTACCATTTCTATATCAAGGACAGGAAATTGGAATGAGTAACCGCAGATGGGAATATGCAGAGTTTAATGATCTGGAAACGATTAACCAGTATCATATTGCACGGGAAGCTGGAATGTCAGAAGAACAGGCATTGAAAATAGCAAGTCATCATAGCAGAGATAATGCGAGAACGCCAATGCAGTGGAATCACGATGAAAATGCAGGATTTTCAACAGAGAAACCTTGGATGCCAGTGAATGAAAATTATAAGATCGTTAATGTCAAAGATGAAGAAAAAGAATATGGATCTATTTTAAATTTCTATAAAAGACTCATCGCATTTCGAAAATCAGGAGAATATAATGAGATATTGACATATGGTGATTTTAAGCCAATGTATGAGGAAGAATACCATATTTTTGCATATAGCAGATCGTATGGAGATCAGAAGCTTGTGTTGATCTGTAATTTTAGCTCTGAGGAAAAAAGCGTAGAATTGCTAGAAGATTATGAAAGTGTTGTATTTGTAAATTATGAACAGACAACAGTGATTGGAAACCGATTGCAAATGAAGCCTTATGAATGTGTGGTTTATGAAAAAAGATGAAAATAAAAATTCCTGAGAGCAATAAAAATAAAATTGTTCTCAGGAATTTTTGCTTCCCTAGATTGTGGAAGTGGAAATCACCTTTCTGTTATAAACAAGATGTAGATACATTGCATCCTGTGCTCTCAAAGGGTCATGCGCGGCAATCGCCTGTGCAATTTCTCTATGAGATTCAATTGTCTCATTGTGCAGACGGTTACCTGTTGTTTCTACATTTAGAAGTACTCTCTGGGATTGGGAGGAAGCAAGAGATTTCTGTACGATGTGTCTTCCATATATTGATGTTTTATTTGGAATTGAACCATATCATTTATGGAAAGATGAACAGGATCATCAGACAGGAGATGTAAAAGACGGAGTTCCATTTCAACCAGATTTCAAACAGCAGGATGAGGTGTTTCACCATCCGATGTAGGACGGATTTTGCGGACATTCAAAATAAAAAAGAATGTGGAGGTAACAGACAATGGCAAAATCATTATTTGAGGAACTGGGCGGCAAATACGAAAGGCAAGGGGATTATTTGATACCGTGCTTAACTGTACCCGCCGAAGAAGAACAGGCAATAGGCATCTGGGGGCAACGGCATTTAGATTATCTAAAACAGTACCGTAAAGTTACATACACCAATCTTCTTACAAGCGGCAGGCTAAACGCCTACCTTGCCGACATCAACAGACAGGCACAGGAACGCTTTGAAAGGCTCATAGAGGGTATGAAACAGGCACAGGGCATAACGGAACAGCTAAAGGCAGAAAACGCCTTAGAATGGACAGGATGCCTCAATAACATAAGGGCTTGTGCGAGGGAGATTGTGGAAAAGGAAATTATTTTTGCATAAACAGATGATTAGTGGCAGGGGGAAATCCTGCCGCTTTTTCTGCTTTAGTTTGTCAGCTTGACAAATAAAGGGTTAAGGAATATAATTAGATTCAGTATTATACAAGGAGTTAATAAATATGCGGCAAGGTATTCTTAAATAAACTGTCAATTTGATAGTGGGAACAAAAAGTAGCAGTCCCGTTTCACTTTTAATATGGGGCTTAGTTTTTTGTACCCAGTTTAAGAATACTTTTATCATGTAATTTTATATGCCCGAAAACATATAAGTGTTTTGGGGCTATTGGAGTTATTTACCCAGTGATAGGAGTATTTATCACTGGGTATTTTTATGCCCTTTTTTGGGTGTTGATAGGAGGAAAATCACATGAAAATAATTAACTTAGGCATTCTGGCTCACGTTGACGCAGGAAAGACAACATTAACGGAAAGTTTATTGTATACCAGTGGTGCAATTGCAGAACTAGGGAGCGTAGATGAAGGCACAACAAGGACAGATACAATGAATTTGGAGCGTCAAAGGGGAATCACTATCCAGACAGCAGTGACATCTTTTCAGTGGGAGGATGTAAAAGTCAACATTATAGATACGCCAGGCCATATGGATTTTTTGGCGGAAGTATACCGTTCTTTATCCGTATTAGACGGAGCAGTATTATTAGTTTCTGCAAAGGATGGCATACAGGCACAGACCCGTATACTGTTTCATGCACTACAGATAATGAAGATTCCGACAATTTTTTTCATCAATAAAATTGACCAAGAGGGGATTGATTTGCCAATGGTATATCGGGAAATGAAAGCAAAGCTTTCTTCGGAAATTATAGTGAAGCAAAAGGTTGGGCAGCATCCCCATATAAATGTAACGGACAATGACGATATGGAACAGTGGGATGCGGTAATTATGGGAAACGATGAACTATTAGAGAAATATATGTCAGGGAAACCGTTTAAAATGTCAGAACTGGAACAGGAAGAAAACAGGAGATTCCAAAACGGAACGTTATTTCCCGTTTATCACGGAAGCGCTAAAAACAATCTGGGGATTCGGCAGCTTATAGAAGTAATTGCCAGTAAATTTTATTCATCAACGCCTGAAGGTCAATCTGAACTATGCGGGCAGGTTTTTAAGATTGAATATTCAGAGAAAAGGCGGCGTTTTGTTTATGTGCGTATATATAGCGGAACATTGCATTTGAGGGATGTTATTAGAATATCTGAAAAAGAGAAAATAAAAATCACAGAGATGTGTGTTCCGACAAATGGTGAAATCGTCCCGGCTGACCATGCCTGTCCGGGAGAAATTGTTATTTTAGCTGATGATACTTTGAAACTGAACGACATTCTGGGAAATGAAAAACTCCTGCCTCACAAAACACGGATTGATAATCCCATGCCATTACTTCGGACAACGGTAGAGCCGCAAAAGCCGGAGCAAAGGGAAGCCCTGTTAAATGCCCTCGCAGAGATTGCTGATACAGACCCTCTTTTAAAATATTATGTGGATACTACAACGCATGAGATTATACTTTCTTTTTTGGGGAATGTGCAGATGGAAGTCATTTGTGCCATCCTTGAGGAAAAATATCATGTGGAGGCAGAAATAAAAGAGCCTACTGTTATATATATGGAAAGACCGCTTAGAAAAGCAGAATATACCATCCACATAGAAGTCCCGCCAAATCCTTTCTGGGCTTCTGTCGGGTTGTCCATAGAGCCGCTCCCTATTGGAAGCGGAGTGCAGTATGAAAGCAGAGTTTCACTTGGATATTTAAATCAATCGTTCCAAAATGCGGTTATGGAGGGGGTTCTTTATGGCTGCGAGCAGGGGCTGTATGGATGGAAAGTGACAGACTGTAAAATCTGTTTTGAATATGGATTGTATTATAGTCCTGTAAGTACCCCCGCAGACTTTCGGCTGCTTTCCCCTATCGTATTGGAGCAGGCTTTAAAAAAAGCAGGGACAGAACTATTAGAGCCATATCTCCACTTTGAAATTTATGCACCGCAGGAATATCTCTCACGGGCGTATCATGATGCTCCAAGGTATTGTGCAGATATTGTAAGTACTCAGATAAAGAATGACGAGGTCATTCTGAAAGGAGAAATCCCTGCCAGATGTATTCAAGAATACAGGAACGATTTAACTTATTTCACAAATGGGCAGGGAGTCTGCTTGACAGAGTTAAAAGGATACCAGCCAGCTATTGGTAAATTTATTTGCCAACCCCGCCGCCCGAATAGCCGTATAGATAAGGTTCGGCATATGTTCCACAAGTTAGCTTAACAGCTTGCAAAAGTCATATAAAATGAGATTTGAAAGGATTAGAGACTAATTATGATGAAATGCGAATGGATATTGTGTCCTGTTTGTGGGAGCAAAACCCGTAATAAAATTAGGAAGGACACTGTTTTGGAGAATTATCCCCTTTATTGTCCAAAATGCAGACAAGAAAGATTGATTAAAGTTGACAACTTGAAGATAACTGTCATCAAAGAGCCAGACGCTTAAGACGCAGAGCCGATGAAATTGTGGAACAATTCACGAATCATCGGCTCTTTTTGTTTCGTATTTGAAAGAACAAACTCACCAAATAAAAAAAACGATATTCGGGTGGGTTATTTTGTTATACCCTAAATTACCCTCTGAATTTGTTTTTAAATTTGGAGGGATTTTTTTATGTCCTTTTTTCGGGCAGTTATCTATCTGCTCATACGAAGCAAAATTTATCAATACATAGCATATCAGAGAACGGCAGGAAACCAGTTAAAAAAATTTCTGCCAGTGCAACGGTACTTCTCACCTTGAAAGTGGAAGTACAATCTCCATACAATAGAATTACTATTTCCTATAACCGTAAAGGTCACAGAGCCTTTGCGGTTTTTCTTTTGTCGATTTTTGTTGGAAAGTGCCGTAGGGCTGTTTCTGATATGCGGTGTCGTTCTCCGCCTCTCCATCTGGATTTTTTACATTTCAAAAATTCAGATGGGAGGTATTTATGGTGAAATATGCACCAAGAAAGGTATATATCAGAGAAAGTGGCGGCTATGTGGAATTATCCTACACGGAGTTCTGCCGTTGCAGGGAATCCGACCAGACCTATATGGACAAGCTGTTTATCCCCATTCAAGGCTGTCTGCTTGAAGTCGTGAGGGAGCAATACACAGACTTCTACCGTGACAAGGAACGGTGGCGTTATCTGCAAAAATTAGATACAAAGAATAGACTGCTATCTCTCGACGGATTTACGGACAGCGAGGGGAATCCTCTGGACTTTATCACTGATGAAGCGGTGGACATTGCAGAAACCGTTGTCAATGCGGTCATGGTGGACAGGCTGAAAGCCGCCCTGCCTTTGCTGTCGGATAGTGAACAGGAGCTGATACAGGCAATCTTTTTTGACGGACTTTCCGAGCGTGAAGTCGGGGCGAGGTTGGGCATAACCCAGAGCGTTGTAAACAAACGCAAAGCCAGAATCCTAATAAAACTAAGAAAGATAATAGAAAATTAAAATTTAAGGCGTTCAGCCCCCTTGTTTTTTCCTTTGGGAAGATGAGGGGGCTTTTCTCTGCCCTCTCAATCAATTCTGATTGGAGGAAGTAAGAATGGCATACAACCACGGACGGGAGGACAGGAAATGGCGTATCTGGAAAGAAGCGGAGGAAAAGCTGCTGCGTGAGTGCGGCGTTGATGAAGCGACCATTGAGCAGATACGCATGGCGGACAGGGCAGACTTCAATTCCAACAGGCGGTTTTACCGATGGACGAATGACGTTGCGGAATATCTTGAGGACATGGCAGGCAGGGAGCGGCAGGCGGAAGTGGGTACGGTTGCGGAGTTACTGGAAGAGATTGAGAGCGAAAATCTCTATCAAGTATTAGTCACGGTGGACGGGCGTACCTTGAAAATCGTCCTGCTGAAAATGCAGGGGTATTCCACAAAGGAGATTGCCCCGCTTGTGCATTTGACGACTGGTGCCATCTATGCGAGGTTAGACCATCTGCGGAAGAAGCTGCGGAAAATTTTATAGCTTCTAAAACAGCCTGCCATCCTGCGGGCTACTGGGTGAGGGATGGAAATCCCCTCACTCATTTTTTGCAGGAGGACAACAGGATGGCATACAGGGTTAAGGCATACACGCTTCGGGAGGAATCCACGGAAAGCGGCACAAGGTATTTTATCAGCTTTAAGGACGGGCAGGGCAAATCCCACGAGTTGGAAGTGTCGGAACAGTTCTTTATGGAGTTTCGGCAGATGGAGCGCAGGAACAGGAATCTTTTCTAATGGGACGAGCGGCACAGGGAGTTTAACGAGGTATGGGACGAAACCCTTTACAGACGGGCGTTGCGTGTGCCTAAGAGCCTTGATGAACGCATGGTTGAGGAAGAACGGAATGAAACGCTCTATAAGGCGGTTGGGAGCCTTCCAGAGATACAAAGGCGGCGTTTCCTGCTCTACTACGAGTATGAGTTCAATTTTTACCAAATCGCCGCTATGGAGCATTGCACCGCTTCGGCAATACAGAAATCTGTTGCGATTGCAAAGGAGAAAGTAAAGGCGGAAATTGAAGAAATATCTCCAACCGTGACCGACACCGCCCGAAAAAGAAATCTGTTTTTTATTTGTGTGGGATTGGCGGCATTACATACTCTCACTTTTTTCCGTGGGAGTAAATCTATTTTTAAGGAGGTCAACGCCTATGTGCAACGAAAACAAAGACACCGCCCGAAAGGAGGAAAGCCATGCAGAAGTTACAGACAGTCAACGCCGAAACGCTCCTTTATGAACCGCTTGAGAAACCATCCTTTGTGGTGGACAGCCTTATCCCGACAGGCTTATCGCTGTTCTGCGGCTCACAGAAGATAGGCAAAAGCTGGCTCATGCTGAAGCTATGCTTATGCGTGTCGCAGGGAATCCCTTTATGGGATATGCCGACAATGGAGGGCGATGTGCTTTACCTCTGCCTTGAGGACACGTTCTGCCGCATACAGGACAGGTTATTTCGTTTGACGGACGAAGCAAGCGGGCGGCTCCACTTTGCCGTGGCAAGCTGCAAGCTGTCAGACGGTCTTATCGTGCAGCTTGAAGATTATCTGAAAGATTACCCAGACAGCAGGCTCATTGTCATTGATACCTTGCAGAAAGTCCGTACAGCTTCAAAAGACAATGCCTATGCAAGCGACTATGGGGACATCTCCCTCATCAAAGACTTTGCCGACAGGCACTCTCTGGCGGTCATTGTCGTACACCACATCCGAAAGCAGAATGACAGCGACGTGTTCAACAAGGTGTCTGGGACGACAGGATTAACGGGGAGTGCGGACGCTACCTTTGTTCTGGAAAAGGAGAAACGTGCGTCTGACACCGCCAAGCTGTATGTGACGGGCAGGGACACGCCTTATCAGGAATACACGCTGCGTTTCCGTGATTGCCGTTGGGAGCTTGTGGAGCGGAAAACGCAGGAGCAGCTTGCGAAAGAAACGATACCAGATGTCCTTTTTCGGTTGGTGGATTTTATGAGGGATAAGGAAGAATGGATAGGCACGGCAACGGAACTGTTAGCCGCTATGGGGGAAACGGAAACCATACCCACGGTGATTACGAAATGGCTGAATGAATACCGCACCACATTTTTAAGCGAGAACCGTATCTGCTACCAGTACAGCCGCAGGAAAGACGGCAGGCGGATTGCCCTTGCAAGGAGGGCGGGTGACAGCGGTGATGGTGGTGACAGCGATATTAGGATACCCCCCTGTTACTGTCATTGACGCTTAAAGCCATGTAAAGCTGGCGGCTCTGCCCTGCGGGTGACAGCAGTGACGGTGGTGACAGTGATTTTAGGATACCCTGCCGCTGTCATCCCTACGGGAGAACACCCCGTAAACGCAAAATGCAGGCGTGAGATTTACTCGCCCTTTTCGGTCGTGTAAAACCACCCCTGCGGTCAGAAAAATCATTCCGATTTTTCCGACTGCGTTTACAGGGTGTAACACACTACACTTTGCCCTGCAAAGTCGTGTGCCAGACGTTCCCTCTGGACTCCCTTAAGGCAGGGCTGTGCCCTGCTATCCTACGCCTTACGGCTTCGGATAAAAGAATGGCGGCATGACGGTGACGGCTCTTGCGAGGGGGGTATCCCAAAAACACCGTCATCATCGACATGACCGTCATGCAGGGGGTGAGGGTGACAGTTGCGGCAGTCGGCAGGGGGTATCCCAAAACTGCTGTCACCACCGTCACCGCTGTCACCCCAAAGGACGGTCACCCGCCGAAAGAAAGGAGGAATCCGCCTATGCCTTATGCAATCCTGCGTTTCCAGAAACGAAAAGCGGGCGGCGTTGCGGCTTGTGAACGCCACAACGAGCGGAAGAAAGAAGCCTACAAAAGCAACCCAGATATAGATATGGAACGCTCTAAAAACAATTACCATCTCATAGCACCACCAAAGTACACCTACAAGAAAGAGATTAACCGCATGGTAGCCGAAGCGGGGTGCAGGACAAGGAAAGACAGCGTGATGATGGTGGAAACGCTCATCACAGCTTCACCAGAATTTATGAACCAGTTACCGCCCGAAGAACAAAAAGCGTATTTCCAGACGGCTCTTGACTTCATTTCGGAGCGTGTTGGAAAGCAGAATATCCTCTCCGCTGTCGTCCATATGGACGAGAGAACGCCCCATATGCACCTCTGCTTTGTGCCGATTACGCCAGACAATAAGCTGTCAGCGAAAGCTATCTTAGGCAACCAGAAATCATTATCCGAGTGGCAGACCGCCTACCATGAGCGGATGTCCTCACGGTGGAATCAGCTTGAACGGGGGCAGTCCTCAATGGAAACCAAGCGGAAACACGTCCCCACATGGCTCTATAAATTAGGCGGCAGGCTTGATAAACAGTATGAAGAAATCGTGTCTGCCCTATCCGACATCAACGCCTTTAACGCAGGGAAGAAAAGGGATAAAGCGTTAGATTTACTCTCTGCATGGCTGCCAGACGTGGAGAAATTCTCTAAGGAAATCGGGAAACAGCAGGCGTATATCGACAGTTTGAAAGAGAGAATTGGGCAGGAATCAGACTATGCGGGGCGTATGCGTGATGAAAAGTACGAGCAGGAACTAAAGGTGCAGAAAGCGAATCAGAAGATATTTGAATTGCAGAGAACCAACGAGCAGATGGGGCGGCTGCTGTCAAAAATACCGCCCGAAGTGTTGGAAGAATTGCAGAAAAATCATAGAAGCAGAGCGAAAGAAAGGTAGATATGTGAATGAAGAAACAGGATTTTAAGGTGTTAAAGACCAAAGACTTGTACCCGTTCCCCGACAATCCGTTTCATGTGGCAGAAGATGAAACACTGTCAGAGTTAGCGGAAAGCATCAAGGAATTTGGCATTGTCACGCCGATAATCACACGCCCGAAAGAGGACGGGGACGGTTATGAAGTGATTGCAGGACAGCGGCGTGTCCGTGCTTCTGAACTTGCAGGGATAAATACCGTGCCTGCGTTTGTCCTGCCCTTAGACCGTGACCGAGCCATCATCACCCTTGTAGACAGCAATTTGCAGCGTGAGAATATCCTGCCATCGGAGCGGGCGTTTGCTTACAAGATGAAATCCGAAGCCATGAAGCGGCAGGGTTTCCGCACAGACTTAACCTCGTCACAAGTTGTGACGAAGTTGCGGACGGACGACAAGGTGGCACAGGGCTTCGGCGTGGGCAGGATGACCGTGCAGCGTTTTATCCGCCTGACGGAACTGATACCGCCGATTTTGCAGATGGTGGACGAGGGGAAAATCGCCCTCACGCCTGCGGTGGAACTGTCCTTCTTGAAGAAAGACGAGCAGGAAAACCTCTTTGCCACGATGGAGAGCGAAGAAGCAACGCCCTCACTCTCACAGGCACAGCGGATGAAACAGTTAAGCCAGAGCGGGCGGCTTGACATGGATACGATATTTGCGATTATGACGGAGGAAAAGGGCAACCAGAAAGAAACCTTGAAAATCAACACAAGCAAGCTGAAAAAATACTTTCCGAAGAACACAACGCCGAAGCAGATGGAGGAAACCATCATCAAACTTTTGGAGCGTGAGTTGCAGAGGAAACGCAACCGTGACAGCCGCTAATCTTCTTTTTTCGGGAAGTAAATACAGAGAGTTGAGGTATGGAGAATGAGAGAAATCCAGTATGAAATCGTAAAGGAAATCGCAGTATTGTCTACGGGCGACAGTGGCTACACAAAGGAAATCAATCTCATTTCATGGAATGGGAAAGAGCCGAAGTATGACATCCGCAGCTTTTCCCCGAACCGTGAAAAGTGCGGCAAGGGAATCACGCTGAACGCTGATGAAGCGGCGGCACTCCTTAAAGCATTACAGAAAGAATTAAACAGCGAGGATTAATGGTATCTGATTGGCAGGGCGGGGACATTTCCAAACTCTTCCCTGCCCTGTCTGGAAAGGAAGATTTAAGTATGGGCGAGGATAAGAAAGCAGATAAAAAGAGAAAGCGTATCGTGCCAAAAGCACCAGTGCAGATGATAATCAGCCGTGAATATGTCGGCACACAGACCGTTACAGAAGCGTTTGTCCCGATTATCTCCGAGGATATTCGGAAGAAGATTGCCGAGGGCGACACCTTCGACAATGAGGGGCTGTCCGC
>NZ_JAGTTT010000016.1:0-63145 GCF_018223505.1 Anaerostipes sp. Marseille-Q3525 | reverse complement strand
TGTACCCAAAACCCTCTACTTTCGTACCAGATACAGAGAAATGTCCATCCTCTTGGCTCATTCATCTGAGATATGGAACTAAAAAATCCTTGAAAAATAAGGAAAAAAGACTTGACTATATAGGGAGGTAAAAATAAAATGATAAAAGACATAATGAAAGATCCATTGTTTCTAGCACAGAAATCAACAGATGCAACAAAAGCAGATCAGCAGGTAGTAGTTGATCTGTTAGATACACTAAGAGCTAATTTAGATCATTGTGTTGGAATGGCAGCAAATATGATCGGCGTTAAAAAGAACATTATCGTAGTAGCAGTTGGGCCATTTCAGTTTGCAATGATCAATCCGAAGATTACAAAGAAATCAGGCGTATTTGAGACAGAAGAAGGATGTTTATCTTTGGATGGAGTGAGACCTTGTAAGAGATATAAGGAGATAGAAGTAGATTATCTGGACCAGGATTTTAAAAAACAGCATGGAAAATATTCTGGATGGACAGCACAGATCATACAGCATGAAATTGATCATTGCAAGGGGATTGTGATATGATTGAATTACAAACAATGAATGAAATACCAATTTATACGATCATAAAAATAGAAGCAGAAGAAGCAGAAATTCCAATGTTAACTTTTTATGTAAAAGAAGATTCTATGGATGAACCAGAAGAGATTTCAATGGAAGAATTAACAGCTTATGACAGGAATCTAGGGATTGGAGATCAGGTAATAATCGGTCCAGATGAAACTTTGTTTCCGCTAGATATGGCAGAGAATCTTGGAATGTTTGACGAAATCGATCCGTTAAGCCAGATATCAGAAACAGATCCCAGACAATGGCAGATGGAATGGATGGATAATTATATGGATGCGTTAGAAGAACTGGATGATTCTACAACTAGGGAATAAGCCAAAATTCATGAAAATCTTTTCTGTGCATTTCAGGTAATAGATTGGAATGGTGATTTTTCTCCATGGAAGTTACCTGCTGCCTTTGGAGATCGAACTAGAACATAGGAACAAATTTTGCGCAATGATCCTAAGGTAAAGCAAACAACATTAGAATTTAACAGCGGCGGGCATTTTGCTGATGCCCAAAAGAGATTAGCGAAAGCTGTCAAATGGTTATTAGAATGTACTTAAGAGAGGCTTCCAATGAATAATAAAACCATAAATTATTATAACAAATACACAAAATCATTCATACAAGCAACAAGATCCGTAGACTTTACAAACATACAAAATAAATTTTTATCTTATCTTCCATCGGGCGCATTCATCTTAGATTTTGGGTGCGGTTCTGGTCGTGATACAAAATATTTTCTAAAGCGAAACTATAATGTAACGGCGATTGACGGATCCGAAGAGATTTGTAAGGAAGCCTCAAAATATACAGGAATCAAAGTAAAACAAATGTTGTTTGAAGAATTAAATGACCAGAATATTTATGATGGAATCTGGGCATGTGCATCAATCCTTCATTTATCAAAAAGTGATCTTTTTCTTGTATTTCATAAGATGAACAAAGCATTAAAAGAAAATGGAATCATTTATACATCATTTAAGTATGGTGAATTTGAAGGGGAGAGAAATGGGCGTTATTTTACGGATTTTACAGAAGATTCATTGAAAGAATTTATCTTGCAGATCCCTCAATTACAGATCAAAGAAATATGGACAACAGGAGATGTCAGAGAAGGACGAGGTGATGAACGATGGTTGAATATCCTGATTTGCAAGGGAAAAATATCTTAGAAATTGAACCAAAATATTATAACAATTTAAATATTGATGGATTTTCTAAAATGATGAAAAGTCCATCCTATTGCTATAAATTTTATTGGCTGGAAGCAATCATACAGTTAATCTCTGAGGGAAAAACAGAATCGACATTTGATGAAATCATAGATGAGATGATCACAAATGCATGGTATTCTGTAAGAGAGTTCCATATTCACTTAAGTGGAATGCCACTGGACGGGCAGATCAAGGATGGATTGGAGAGAGCAGTTCTTTTGCTAACAGAGCTTAGTGAATTATCAGCGAATGCTTCGAAAGTAGAGATTAATATGATACCCGTATATGATTCCGCACGTCGACAAGGATATGAAATATGGGATTATTCATAAGGATTTTAAAAGGGCAGAAGAATATGTGGTCAGAAAAACAAAGAAAATATCAGAAGAATATATGTAGTAAATTAATGCTAGCTATTTTGTTACTCGCAAGTGTCATAACACTTACAGCATGTAGATCATCAAATATAAAAGAAACAACAAAACAAACAGATCATAAGACAAAAAAGTGGGAACCATTGGTGATAACAAAGCGAGAAAAAGCTCAGGCACAAAAAGAAGTTAAGCAAATTTCAGACATTTGTCAAAACATAAAAATCAATGAGAATAAAGTTACAAAAAAAGACTTACAAACGCTATATGATACATTAACATCCAAAGGTTATCCTGTTGCCCAGATTGGGGAAGAAAAACATAGTACAAAAAATGCACCAGTAAAATTCAAACCATCCAAGACAAGTCATGGTGAGAAATTGAAAACATTTTATGAAAAAACAAAAGCTGGAAAACCAACAACGATAACATTGTTACAGCAAAATAGTTCCGGAGGATTTGCAAATATCCGATTACAAAGCAACAATGGAAAGACAGAAGGAATTTTGACAACGATCTATAAAGAAGATGGTAAATTTTCTATGAGTGAAATGGTAAAGTATCAAGTGAAAAAACTGGAATTGAATGAAAAAAATATTATGACTTTGGAATTTTACTTATCCGATCAAGCAGAATTACAGACGGATGGTACGATGGAATTTCAATGTAATTGAATGTTAAATTTTCGCCATTCGTTGCATAGAAATGCATCAAACAGCAGATAATACCATCATAAAAATTTCCAAAGTAGAAAGGAACTTATATCATGGTATTAAAAGAGACAGAAAGAACAGCAATTGAAAACCTAAGAACACAGGAGAAAAGCTGCATAGAAAAGTATCAAAAATACGCACAGCAGGCGATCGATCCAGAACTTAAAAATCTTTTTGAACAGTTACACAAAAAAGAGCAGACACATTACGATTCACTCACACAGGTCTTAGATGGAACAGTACCGTCAAGTGACTGCAATGACAGTGATGGAAGAGACTATGAACCAAGAGCAATCTATACAGCAGCGAGCCAGTCCGAAGATAAGATGCATGATGCATTTCTTGCAACTGATGCAATTGGAACAGAGAAATTGGTTTCCGGAGAGTATAATACAAATGTATTTATGTTTGGTGACAGTGATCTTAGAAAGTTGATGGCAGACATTCAGGTAGAAGAACAGAATCATGCCGAAATGCTATATAAATATAAGACAGCAAACGGAATGCAGTAATGCAATAGATATATGATAATTTTAAAGGACTCAGGAGCCGTGGACTTCTGAGTCTTTTGTTATCATTACAAAAACATCAATAATGTATGGATTGGATAAGATATGAAAATATGATAGAATTAATACAAATAAAGTACTATACAAGAGAGGACATATAAAAAGATAATGAAGACAGAGCATCATACATTAACAAAGACTTGGGTTGTAGCAGCGCTGGCAAGTTTATGCTGTATTCTATGGGGAAGTGCTATTCCGATGATCAAGACAGGATATCGACTGTTACAAGTAGATACGACAAACACAGCCAGTCAGATCGTATTTGCAGGAATAAGATTTGCGTTGGCAGGACTTTTCGTCTTGATTTTTGCTTCTATACGGGAAAAGAAAGTGACACTGCCCGATGGAAAGATTCTAAAATATGCAGTTCCTGTCTGCCTTGCTCAGACTGTTGGACAGTATTTTTTCTTTTATATCGGCGTGGCACATACATCTGGAGTGAAAGGTGGAATCATTACAGGTTTAGGAAATTTTATCGCAATCCTAATGTCATGTTTGATCGTACGAAATGAAAAACTAACGGGAAGAAAATTAACAGGATGCATCTTAGGATTTGCAGGAGTTGTCGTGATCAATCTTCTTGGGAATTCTTTGGATTTCGGCTTTACGATGATGGGAGAAGGATTCGTTTTGATTTCACAGTTAGCCTATGCAACATCCACGATATTGATCAATTACTATTCAAAAAAAGTATCACCAGTTATATTAAGTGGAACTCAGTTTTTTATTGGTGGAATTGTATTATTTTTAATCGGAAACGCAATGGGTGGACATTTAGATCATGTAACAGTTGGTGGAATTACGGTCGTGTTGTATCTTGCATTGGTATCTGCAGTTGCCTATACACTTTGGTCTGTATTACTTGCATATAATGATGTGTCAAAGGTAGCAATCTTTGGATTTGTAAATCCATTATGCAGTGTAATCTTGTCAGCATTGGTATTGGGAGAAGTCAAACAGGCATTTAATATTGGAAGTCTGATTGCACTCGCACTTGTATGTGTTGGAATTTATATTGTAAATGCAAAGAAAAATAACAAATCAAATGTTGAGTAAGGAGGAAAACATTATGAGATATGAAATTTTAGGTGAAACACTTCCAGTAGTTGTCTGTTATCTGGAATCTGGAGAAAAAATGGTTACAGAAGGTGGAGGAATGTCTTGGATGTCTCCAAATATGAAAATGGAAACAACTTCGAATGGAGGAATAGGAAAGATCTTTGGAAGAGCGTTTTCAGGAGAAAAGATGTTCCAGAATGTTTATACCGCACAAGGCGGAGAAGGGATGATCGCCTTTGCTTCATGCTTCCCGGGATCCATCAAGGCATTTGAAATTGCACCTGGACAGGAAATGATATTACAAAAAAGTGCTTATCTTGCCGGTGAGAATGGAGTTGAGTTATCTGCATTCTTTAATAAAAAGATCGGAGCTGGATTATTTGGCGGAGAAGGTTTTATTATGCAGAAAGCATCTGGCCATGGTATCATGTTTGCAGAATTTGATGGTCATGTTGTGGAATATGAATTAGAGGCTGGAGAGCAGATTGTTGTAGACACTGGACATTTGGCCGCGATGACAGCAAGTTGTACGATGGAGATCAAAAGTGTTCCGGGTGTAAAGAATATGTTGTTTGGTGGAGAAGGAGTGTTTAACACAATACTTACAGGTCCTGGGAAAGTATGGCTGCAAACAATGCCGATCAGTAATGTAGCTGGAGTATTAAGCCCATATTTTCCAAGCTCTAGTAAATAGAGAAAAATATGAATAGGCTAAGGAATGGGGAGTGATCAATATGGCCTTTTTTGATTATGATCGAAATGGGAAAAAAGATTGGAAAGACAATGCCAGAGAATATTATCTTTATAACAAATTGAAAGAAGATGATGCATCGAAGCATAACCGAGAAAAGGAAGAGTGTTTTTTATTTATGTTTTGTATGATGTGGTTCGCTATGATGATTGATTCATTATGCAAATAGAGGAGCATAGAACGATGACAAAGACAAAGGCTTATATTGCGATCGACCTCAAATCATTCTATGCTTCTGTGGAATGTAAGGAGCGAAATCGCGATCCTTTAACGACAAATCTTGTGGTTGCAGATCAAAGCCGGACGGAGAAGACGATCTGCCTTGCGGTATCTCCATCGCTGAAAATCTATGGAATACCAGGCAGACCACGTTTGTTTGAAGTCGTGCAAAAGATTAAAGAAGTCAATAATACCCGCAGGTGGAAAGCTTTAAACAGAACATTTACAGGTTCGTCGGATGACAGCACAGAATTAAATGCAAATCCGGCATTGAAGGTTGATTATATTGTTGCCCCACCACGTATGGAATACTATTTGGAATATAGTTCCAAGATTTATAATATTTATCTGAAGTATATTGCGCCAGAAGATATTTTTCCGTACTCAATTGATGAAGTATTTATAGATGCAACAGATTATCTGAATACTTATCAGATGACTGCAAGGGAACTTGCCATGACTATGATACGAGACGTTTTAAAAACAACGGGAATTACAGCAACCGCCGGAATCGGAACGAATATGTATCTGTGCAAGATTGCGATGGATATCGTAGCAAAGCATATTAAACCGGATAAGGATGGCGTAAGGATCGCCGAATTAGACGAAATGTCTTACCGTAGGAAACTATGGAATCACAGACCGCTTACGGATTTCTGGAGAGTAGGCAAAGGCTATGCGAAGAAGTTGGAAGAACACGGTCTTTTCTCAATGGGAGATGTTGCAAGATGTTCCGTCGGAAAGCCAAATGAATTCCATAATGAAGAACTGCTTTATAAGATGTTTGGGATCAATGCGGAACTGCTGATCGATCATGCCTGGGGCTATGAGCCTTGTACGATGGAGCAAGTCAAAGCGTACAAACCGGAAACCAACAGTGTATGCTCCGGGCAAGTACTTCACTGCCCCTATGACTTTGATAAAGCAAAGTTAGTTGTAAAAGAAATGACTGATCTTATGACACTTGATCTGGTAGATAAGAGCCTTATTACTGACCAGATCGTATTGACCGTAGGTTATGATATAGAAAATCTAACGGATCCAGACAGATATAGGAAGTACAAGGGATCTGTTACGATTGATCGGTATGGGAGGAAAGTTCCCAAACATGCTCACGGAACAACAAACCTAAAAAGGCAGACATCATCTACCATGCTGATCACAGATGCAGTGATGGAATTATATGATCGGATCGTGGATAAAAATCTGCTGATCAGAAGAATCAATATCATAGCGAACAAGCTCGTGGATGAAAGTTTTTCAAAGGAAGAAGAAACGTATGAGCAGCTTGATCTTTTTACAGATTATACGGTAAAGGAACAGGAACAAGCCGAAGAAGAGGCTGTTTTAGAGCGTGAGAAACGGATGCAACAGACAATGCTCACAATCAAAAAGAAGTTTGGGAAGAACGCTATCTTGAAAGGAATGAACCTTCAGGAGGGAGCAACAGCAAAAGACCGTAATGAGCAGATCGGCGGACATAAAGCATAGAAAGTAAGTATTCAGTGTCAATGGAGGAATATTATGAAGGATCAGTGCAATCATAAATACGATGATATTATCAATCTGCCGCATCCAACTTCAAAGAAGCACCCTCGTATGTCACTTTATGCCAGGGCAGCACAGTTTTCGCCTTTTGCGGCACTTACCGGACACGAAGCAGCTATTAAAGAAACTGTAAGACAAACAGATGCAAAACAGGTGTTGAGTGAAGAAGTTATAGCAGAATTAAATAAAAAGTTATATCTGATTGCTGAAACGATCGGTACACAGCAAATGGTTGAGATCACGTATTTTGTACCAGATGCTAAGAAAGATGGGGGAGCATATATTACCTGTTCTGGTTGTGTAAAGAAAATTGATAAATATAAACATACAGTTGTTATGACTGATCAGACGATCATCCCTATTGAACAGATAAGTGATATAGAGGGAGAAATGTTTGAAGAATAGTAATGGTGCCTGATTCGATCAAAAAATCAGGCACCATTGCTGTTTCATAAAAATCTACATACTCTGATGGAATGTACGACGAATCTTTTCTTTTGTTCCCGCAAGATATCCCATATAAACCGCCTGAACAGCTTCTTTCGCATTTTTTGCAGGTTTTGAAATATCAACACCATAAGATGCAGCCATTTCTTTCATTTTAGAAAGGGCACGGATCTGCTCAGAAATTTCTTCACGCAGACGGATGCGGTCTTCTGTCATAGGTCCATCTTCAAAGTCTAAATCTTTTTGTTTTTCTTCGATCAAGTGGTCGATTCCATAAAGAGCAACACGACGGTAGTCTCCAATAATACGTCCACGTCCATAAGCATCAGGAAGTCCTGTTAGAAGTCCAGCAGTTCTTGCAAGACGGGTACGTTTTGGATAGGCATCAAAAACCCCTTCATTGTGTGTTTTTCTGTATTCATTAAAATGGCGGTCGCTCTCTTCATTTAGTTTATAACCATATTGTTCCAGTGACTGGTGCGCCATACGTTTACCGCCATATAGATTGACAATACGTTTTAGGGGTGCATCTGTCTGAAGTCTAACGATCACCTCATTTTCTTTATCAATATATCCAGGTGCGAAGTTCGTGATACCAGAAATGATATCTGTCTCAACATCTAAAACGCCTCCTTTTTTCAATTCTTCAGCAAGCAGTTCTTCACATTTATTCCAGACTTTTTTTGTTTTCTGAGATACATCAGCTAAGAAAGAGTCATCTCCTTCATAGAGAGTGTAGTTTTTCTGTATAAAATTTCTTACATTGATTTCTTTTGTCCAGACACCATCGTTGAATCCATTCCATTCGTTTAACATGATTTTTCCTCCGTAAAATAAACATGATTAAAATAGGTTTGTTGTAACATCTCTGTTTTCTTTTTATCCATGGCAGGTACACCTTCTAAAGAATAAGGAATATCCATAACTTTATATTTGTTGGTACCAAGTAAATGATAGGGAAGCAGCTCAACTTTCTTTACATTAGGAATCGTTTGAATATAAGCTTTTAACTGATCCATATGATCTTCGCTGTCAGTAATTCCTGGAACAACGACATGGCGAATCCATATCTTAGTCTGATGTTTTTTTAAAGCATTCAAAAATTCTTCAAAACGATCCATTGATCTTCCTGTCATTTTTTCATAATCCGTTTTATGGATGTGTTTCAGATCAAGAAGAACAAGATCTGTATGATTTAAAATCTCATCATAATCAGAAAGTCCATAACCTGCAGTGTCGATGCAAGTGTGAATGCCTTCATTCTTGCATAGTTTTAAAGTCTCTTTTAAAAAATCAGGTTGTAATAAAGGTTCTCCACCAGAAAAAGTAACACCACCATCTTCTTTAAAATAAGGTTTAAATCGTCGGATCTTTGCAACGAGTTCTTCCGGTGAGTATTCGGTCCCGCCAGATAATTCCCAAGTATCAGGATTATGGCAGAAACAACATCTTAGAGCACATCCTTGTAAAAAGATAACGGTTCGTATCCCTGGTCCATCAACCAGACCCATGGATTCGATGGAATGGACATGACCAACTGTCATAATATTCCTCCTTATGGATGATACGTACTTAGGACAAATACGTAAAAAGTTAACAGGATCAATATCTGAACGATGAAGCGTTGTAAAAATAGAATAAAAAAACGCCGCACGTCCAGACAGATTGCCCAGACGGTCGGCGATTAATGATCATACTTCCATGTGGTTAATTCCACGTGCTCCGTCAGTTATATGACCTTATGGCTATAAGATACTATAGAAAATGAGATTCATCAACCCCTTAATTTTGTCGAAAAGCTTCACAAATTGTACAAAAAGTGATACAATATGATTATCAAAACAACTTAAAGGAGGATATGCCTATGAAGCTAGAGAAATTGCAGTTCGTTGTAGAAGATGGAGTTGGTATCATCACAATGAACTATATGAAGAATCTTAATGCAATTGATGATCAGATGGCAGACGAGTTGATGTACGTAGTAGATACTTGTGAGAATGACCCGAATGTGAAAGTTGTTGTTTTAAAAGGAATGCCAAAGGCATTTTCAGCAGGAGGAGACATTGGATACTTCTATAACCTGATCCAACAAGGTGGAGAAGTGAATATGGATTCTCTGATCAGTAAAGTTGGCAATGTAACCGATGGTCTGAAGCGTATGAGTAAGCTTGTGATCTCAAGTGTAAGTGGAGCGGCAGCAGGTGCAGGAGTAAGTCTTGCATTTTCGGGGGACTTTGTTGTATGCGCAGACAATGCGAAGTTTATTATGGCATTTGTGAATCTTGGACTAGTTCCAGATACCGGTGGAACGTACCTGTTTGTTAAGAGTCTTGGAATTCAGAAGGCAATGGAACTGTGTGTTACAGGAAGACCAATGAAAGCACAGGAAGCAAAAGATGCCGGAATGGTATATGATGTAGTTCCAGCGGAGGAATTAGATGATACCGTTATGAAACTTGCTAAGAAATTTGCTAGTGGACCATTACTTTCTTATAAGAATATCAAGAAACAGATTTATCAGGCAGGGCTTGCTGATTATAAGAAATACCTGGATGAATGTGAGATTCCGACACAGCGTGAATGTGCGGCATCTTCTGATTTTATAGAAGGAGTCAAAGCTTTTATGGAGAAGAGAAAGGCTGAATTCAAAGGAGAATAAAGCCAGGATCAAACCATGAACATAGAAGGGAGGTCACGCCTTTGAAGTCAAAAGTTGTAACAAGAGAGGAAGCGCTCTCAAGAATTCATGATGGACAGACGATCATGTTTGGAGACTGGCATGGAGAATTTGCAGCAGATGAGATCATTGATGGAATGTTAGAAAAAGGAATCAAAGACATTGATGCGATCGCTGTATCTGCTGGAATGGCGGATCAAGGAGTCGGAAAGCTGATCAAAGATCACAGAGTTAAGAGTTTGATCACAACACATATTGGGTTGAACCCGATCGCCAAGGATCAGATGTTTGCAGGAGAACTTGCGATAGAATTTAGTCCGCAAGGAACCTTTGCAGAAAGAATCCGTTGTGGTGGAGCAGGCTTAGGTGGCTGTCTGACACCAACAGGACTTGGTACAGAAGTAGAAGAAGGTAAACAAAAACTAACGATCGATGGCAAAGAATATCTTCTGGAATTACCATTGCGTGCAGATGTTGCTTTAATCAAAGCAACGAAAGCAGATACTGCAGGTAATATTTCATTCCGAATGAATTCCAGAGCAACAAACAGTACGATGGCTATGGCTGCTGATACGGTGATCGTTGAAGTCGAAGAGATCGTGGAAGTGGGTGAACTAGGACCAGAAGAGATCGATGTTCCAGCACCTGTGATTGATATGATCTATGAAAGAACCGGTGAGAAACGACCAATGTGTCCAATGTGGCAGCGAGCCAAAGCAAAAGCGGAAGGAGGTCAGTGATATGGCAGGATTGACAGGAAGAAAGCTGATCGCATCACGATGTGCAAAGTTTTTTAAAGATGGAGATTTTGTAAATCTTGGTATCGGAGTTCCGCTGATGTGTGTAAATTATCTCCCAGAAGGTGTGGATCTGTGGCTGGAAGCAGAGATCGGAACCGTCGGAAGTGGACCAACCCCAAGCTGGGATAAAGTAGATATTGATGTTATTGATGCCGGCGGACAGCCTGCATCTGTGATCAAAGGTGGAAGCGTGTATGATCATGAGATGTCTTTTGCATTTATACGTGGCGGACATATTGATGCAGCAGTTCTTGGTACACTTCAGGTAGACCAAGAAGGCAATATCGCTAACTGGACGATTCCAGGGAAGATGGTGCCAGGAATGGGTGGTGCCATGGATCTGTGTGCCGGAGTGAAGAAGATCATCGTAGCAACAGACCATTGTGAAAAGAGTGGAAAGTCTAAGATATTAAAGAAATGTACACTTCCTTTGACGGGAGTTCATTGTGTAACAGATATCGTAACAGAACGTTGCTATTTTGAAGTTACAAAAGATGGTCTCGTGTTAAGGGAACTTGCAGAAGGATATAGTGTAGAAGATATCCTTGCATGCACAGAAGCTGATGTGATCGTACCGGATGAAATTGGTGTTATGAGCTGATAATAGACGCAGGAAAGCATATAGAAAAACAGCACTGTACAGGAATAAAATTCCCAATGCAGTGCTGTTTTTATTAGTTTATTTAATCTTCTTTTGGTAATGCAATATTTAAAATAATTGCAACAAGTGCCGCAGGTACAATACCAGATCCTCCAAAGATTAACTGAATTCCTTCAGGAAGTCCGGAAAGAACTGTACTGTTTGCACCGATTCCGTATCCAAGTCCAAGTGCTACAGATACGATTGTGATATTTCTCATACCCATTGGTTCTTTTGTGATCAGCTGAATACCACTGATTACGATAGAAGAGAACATCATAACGGCTGCTCCACCTAATACGCTCTGTGGCATGATAGAGATCAGGGCAGCAAGTTTTGGAAATAACCCACAAAGAATTAAGAAGATTGCTCCTGTAGCCAGTGCAAAACGGTTTACGATCTTTGTCATAGTAACAAGACCAACGTTCTGGCTGAATGATGTATTTGGTAAAACACCAAAGAATGCTGCGAGTGTAGATCCGATACCATCACAGACAACACCACCAGAAAGCTCAGAATCTGTAGCTTCACGATCCATACCACCTTCGATAACACCAGAAATATCTCCGACTGTTTCTACAGCGGTTACGATAAACATGATAAGTACAGGAATGATCGCTCTTGCATCAAAAACAATTTTTACAGGCATAAATTTTGGAACAGCAAACCAGCTGGCTTGTGCAACTTTATCCCAATTTAATACCCATGCTTTTGTGTATTCTACACCATCTGCATTCACGGCAGTTGTGGGAAGTACAACACCCATGATTCCCGCAATGATATATCCTGCGATAATTCCAATCAATACGGAAGAAGCACTTGTCATACCTTTTGTTCCATGCTTTAATGCGATGATGATCACAAGAACAATAGTTCCAAGTAATAAGTTCTCAATTGATCCGAAATCATTAGCGGAATTTCCACCACCAAAAGAATTGACACCAACACCGATCAGTGACAATCCAATGGAAAGTACAACCGTACCGGTAACAACCGCTGGGAAAAATCTTCGAAGTGGTTTTAACATAAATCCTAATACAGATTCAAATAATCCACCGATAATGGAAGCACCCATGATCGCACCATATCCAAGAATTCCACCACCCATGACTCCAGCAACACTGCTGCAGACACCGATAAATCCTGAACTGGTTCCCATGATGATTGGAACTTTTCCACCGATTGGTCCAATTGCATACAACTGGATCAGAGTGACAATTCCGGCAATTAACATAGCATTTTGTAAAAGCGCAATCTGAACGTCTGCAAATTCGGTTCCGGAAGCAATACCACAAGCCCCTGTAATGATCAGAACTGGAGTTAAGTTTCCTACGAACATGGCGAATACATGCTGCAGACCAAGGAGAATCGCTTTTTGCAGCGGAAGTTTTCCATAAAAATCGTACTCCGCACCTTTGTTTTTCTCTTGATTCATTTTTCTTTCGTCTCCTTTTTATAATGCATGATGAGCAGTTTTATACTGCTGTTTTTACAGCATAATATTATAAAGGATTTGGAAGAAAATGTATAGTTCTTTTTTATGAGCAATTAATTATTATAACTTTATAATTTAAGAATCTGATTAAGAATCTAAAAAATAGAAATATATAAGGAGATTTAAAAGAAAACACAAAATAAGTTTGAATAACTATAACATATTTGCTATAATAAATCATATCAGTATGCAGAAATACAGGAGGCTTTTACTATGGAGAATAAAAGTAGTTACCAGATAAACGAGCAGGGAGTGCTCGGAGAAGTGAAAATTGCAGATGATGTGATCGCAGTGATCGCAGGAATCGCAGCGACTGAAGTGACAGGTGTTGCCAGAATGTGTGGAAATATTACAAATGAACTGGTAAGTAAACTAGGAGTTAACAATTTATCCAAGGGAGTCAAAGTTGTCGTAGAGGATCATCATGTAAGAGTCAATCTTGCATTAGAACTTGATTATGGAGTAAGTATTCCAGAGATATCAGAGAAAGTTCAGAATCGAGTAAAGTCTGCCATTGAGAATATGACGGGATTGAAAGTAAAAGAAGTCAATGTTCGTGTTGCAGGTGTGGCAGCAGAAGAAGAGTAGAAATAATATAAAAGCAAAGTCAGACGGGACTGATCAACAGTTCCGTCTTTGTATCGCAGAAAGGAATCATAATGAAAAGAAGTGAGGTAAGAGAACATATTTTTAGAATTTTATTTTGTGTAGAATTCTGTGAAAAGGAAGAATTTGAAGATCAGGTAGAGTTATATTTTCATGGACATGAGAGTATTAATGAGAAGACTCAGAAAGAGATTACAGCAAAGACAGAGAATCTGATTGAACACTTAGATGAGATTGATGAAGAAATTTCAGCTCATACAAATGCATGGAATCTTGAAAGACTTGGAAAGGCAGAATTGTCTATTTTAAGACTTGCAACATATGAAATCTTATTAGATGAACAGGTGCCAAGAAAGGTAGCGATCAATGAAGCAGTAGAACTTGCAAAGAAATACTGCAACGAGAAAGCAGCTCCATTTATCAATGGTGTGTTAAGTAAGATTGGACAGGATATGAATGAAGAATAAAGTTTTTTCTGTAACACAGATTAATACTTATATCAAGAGAATGTTTCAAAGTGATTATGCTCTGAGAAGAATCTCGATCAAAGGACAGGTATCAAACTGCAAATACCATTCTTCCGGGCATATTTATTTTTCATTAAAGGATGAAGGAAGCCAGATATCTTGTGTTATGTTTGCGAATGCAAGATATGATGGGCTGAAGTTTGAGTTAGAAGATGGACAGGAAGTTGTAGTTGATGGGAATATCAGTGTGTATGAGCGTGGAGGAAGTTACCAGCTTTATGCACAAGAGATCCGCCTCAATGGAATCGGGGAGCTTTATGTAGCTTATGAGATGTTAAAGCAGAAGTTATATGAAGAAGGTTTATTTGATCATGAGAAGAAGAAACCAATTCCTAAGAATCCAAAGAAGATCGGAGTGGTAACTGCAAGGACAGGTGCGGCGATCCATGATATCATTAGTACAGCAAAGAGAAGGAATCCTTATGTCCAGCTTATTTTATATCCAGCGAAAGTGCAGGGAGATGGAGCGTCAGATACCATTGTTGCAGGAATTAAAGCATTAGATCAATATGGAGTGGATATCATCATTGTCGGAAGAGGTGGTGGATCCATCGAAGATTTATGGGCATTTAATGAGGAGAAGGTTGCAAGAGCAATCTATGAAGCACAGACACCGATCATTTCTGGAACAGGACATGAGGTAGACACAACAATTGCAGATTATGCTGCGGATCTTCGAGCAGCAACACCAACGGCGGCATGTGAGCTTGCAGTTCCAGATATCAGAGAAGTGATGGAAGGAATCACCAATAGAGAATATACGCTTCGAACATTATTGAAACAGGTGGTTCGTAGATATCAGATGAAATTGCAACAATATCAGATTACAATTGCTAATTTTGATCCTCGTTTTCAATTACAGGAACAGAAGATGCATTTAGCAGAATTGGAAGAACAGATCCATGCAGTAATGAAGAACAAGATGACTGACTATCAGCACAAACTGGAATTGTATACAAAGGAACTTCACGGATTGTCTCCGACGGCGAAACTTATTAATGGTTTTGGATATATCGAAGGATCAAACGGAGAGCCAGTGACAAGTGTTAAGAAGGTGATGGAAGGAGATCAGATTTCATTGACGATTTCTGATGGAACGATCATTACGAAAGCAGAGCAGATCAAGAGAATGGATGAAATTAAGGAAAGTTAAGAAAGAGGAAATTTGATATGGCAAAGAAAAAATTTGATATAGATCAGGGATTTGAGCAGTTAGATGAGATTCTTACAAAGCTTTCCGGAGAAGAGATCAAACTTCCAGAGGCAGTAAAATTGTATACGGAAGGTGTCGGGCTTGTAAAACAGTGCAAAGATTCTTTAGATAAAGTAGAAAAAGAACTGATCATATTAGAAGAAAATGGGGAAGAACATGAACTTTAAGGCTGAGATGAATGAAAGGGTAGAGCAGATTGAACAGATTTTAGATCAATATCTGCCACCCAAAGAAGGATTACAAAAAACAGTTTTAACTGCAATGAATACAACAGTAAAGGCAGGAGGAAAACGTCTTCGTCCAATGCTGATCAATGAAACTTATAAGATGTTTGGAGGAGAGGGAGATATCGTAAAACCATTTATGGCGGCGATTGAGATGATCCACACATATTCTCTGATCCATGATGATCTGCCAGCATTAGATAATGATGATTATCGAAGAGGACAAAAGACATGTCATATTGTTTATGGAGAAGATATGGCGATCCTTGCGGGTGATGCGTTGCTTAATTATGCATATGAAGTTGCAACGAAAGCATTTGATCTTGCGGATCAAGATGAGATGATGAATGTAGTTGAAGCAGTGAAGATTCTTGCGAGAAAACCTGGAATCTATGGAATGATCGGTGGACAGGTTGCAGATGTTGAGCTAGAGGGAACACCGCTTAGTATGGAACAGATTTTGTTTATCCATAAGAATAAGACATCAGCATTGATCGAGGCTTGCATGATGATCGGAGCAGTTCTTGCAGGGGCATCGAAAGAAGATGTTATGGCGATGGAAGAATGTGGGGAATATATTGGACTTGCATTCCAGATTCAGGATGATATTCTGGATCTTACTGGAGATGAAGAAGAGATTGGAAAGCCAGTCGGAAGTGATGAGAAGAATCACAAGACGACTTACGTGACATTAAAGGGATTGGAACAATCTGCAAAAGATGTAGAAGAAATTTCAAAGAAAGCAATTGAGATTTTAGCAAGATATGATGTGGGAAATCGTTATCTTACAAATCTTACAAGATTTTTAATTCATCGAACACACTAAGCAGAGAGAAAGAGGAAGCATTATGTTAGAATATATCAATGATCCAAATGATATAAAACGGATTCAGCCAGAGGATTATAAACTTCTGGCGAAAGATATCCGCCGTTTTCTGTTGAAAAATGTCAGTCGTACAGGAGGACATCTGGCATCGAATCTTGGAATCGTAGAACTTACGATGGCACTTCATCTTGTTCTTGATTTTCCAAAGGATCAGTTGATCTTTGATGTTGGACATCAATCCTATGTACACAAGATTTTGACAGGCAGAAAGGATGGATTTCAGAATCTGCGACAATTTCATGGTATGAGTGGATTCCCAAAGAGAAAAGAAAGTAACTGTGATGCATTCCATAGTGGACACAGTTCCATGTCTTTATCTGCTGCACTTGGGATGGTTACGGCAAGAGATATCAATCATACAGATGAGACGATCGTTGCGGTGATCGGAGATGGTGCTTTATCTGGAGGAATGGCATACGAAGCATTAAATAATATGGCAAGATTGCGTAAAGAAAAGAAAAATCTTATGGTTATTTTGAATGATAATAAGATGTCTATTGCAGAAAATGTCGGTGGAATGTCTGCATATTTAAATAAAGTCAGAACAAAGAAAGAATATGTTGAATTCAAAGGAAATGTAGAGCAGTCTTTGATGAAGATTCCGGGGATCGGAAGGGAACTGACAACGATCATTAAGAAATCAAAAGATTTGATCAAACAGTTATTTGTTCCGGGAATGTATTTTGAAGATATGGGGATTACATATGTTGGACCGATTGACGGACATAATATTCCTTTAATGGTGGATACATTAAATCGTGCAAAACAATTAGATGAGCCAATCATCATTCATGTTGTAACAAAGAAAGGAAAAGGTTATCGCCCTGCGGAACAAAATCCAGCGAAATTTCATGGAATCAGCCCGTTTTCCCTAAAGACAGGAGAAGTACTTAAAAAGTCAGATAATCCATCTAATACAGCTGTATTTTCCCAGACATTGATCGAAGAAGCAAAGAAAGATAAAACGATCGTTGCTGTAACGGCAGCTATGCCAGATGGAACTGGACTAGGTAAATTCAAGGAACATTTTCCAGATCGATTCTTTGATGTAGGAATTGCAGAGCAACATGCGGTAACATTTTGCGCAGGTATGGCTTCTAGAGGATTAAAACCAGTATTTGCAGTTTATTCCACTTTTTTGCAAAGAGGATTTGATCAGGTTCTTCATGATGTTGCGATTGGTAATTATCCAGTGATCTTTGGGATCGATCGTTCAGGTCTTGTTGGAGCAGATGGAGAAACGCATCAGGGAATCTTTGATATCCCATATTTATCTATGATTCCAAATGTTACAGTCATGGCACCGATCAATGGAAGAGAACTTAAAGAGATGTTAAAAGATGCACTACATCATGCAAAGGGACCAACGGCGATCAAGTATTCTAGAGGAGAAGCTCTTTCTTTGTATGAAGATCAGTTTGAAGAGTTACACTATGGAAAAGGTCAGGTAATCAAAGAAGGAAGCGATGCCGTGATCATTGGTGTGGGTAATATTTTTGATGAGGCAGATCAAGCAGTGAAGATCCTTGGAGAAGAAGGATATAATATTGGACTTGTGAATCCAAGATATATAAAACCATTTGACAAAGAAATGATTCTTGATCTGGCAGGAAAATATGACAAGATCATTACTGTTGAAGAAGGCGTTTTAAATGGTGGTTTTGGAATGATGATCAATGAATTCTTAAGTGAAAATGATTATAAAGGGAAAGTAAGATGCTTTGGAATTGATGATCAGTTTGTAGAACATGGCTCTGTGAGTGAATTAAGAAAAATGCTTAAGATTGATGGAGAAAGTATTGCTGACTCTATCAGACAATGGATGAAGGAATAGAACAATGAAAAAAGAACGTTTAGATGTATTATTAGTAAAGAAAGGGCTTGCATCTTCCAGAGAAAAAGCGAAAGCGATCATTATGTCAGGTATCGTGTTTGTCGATGGACAAAGAGAAGATAAAGCAGGATCTACTTTTGATGAGAAACAGGAGATTGTAGTAAAAGGAAAAACATTAAAATATGTTAGTCGTGGTGGATTGAAACTTGAGAAAGCCATGAATAACTTTGATATCGTACTAAAAGATAAAGTCTGTATGGACGTTGGAGCTTCCACAGGTGGATTCACAGATTGTATGCTGCAAAATGGTGCAGTGAAAGTTTATTCTGTGGACGTTGGACACGGACAGTTAGACTGGAAATTAAGAAATGATGAGAGGGTTGTCTGCATGGAACGCACAAACATGCGTTATATGACAGAAGATGATATTGATGAGAAAGCATCATTTGTATCAATTGATGTTTCCTTCATTTCCCTTACGAAGATTCTTCCTGCGGTATATCGAATCTTGAATATGGGCGGAGAAGTGGTTGCACTGATCAAGCCACAGTTTGAAGCTGGAAGAGAAAAGGTCGGGAAAAAGGGTGTTGTAAGAGATCCGAAAGTCCATGAAGAGGTAATTGAGAAGATTTGTGATTTTGCATCGTCTAATGGATTTGAATTACTACATCTTGATTATTCTCCGATCAAAGGGCCAGAGGGAAATATTGAATATTTATTACATATGAGAAAAACAGAGACAATGGAGAATGGACATACAATGGCAGATCAGATTATAAAGATCGTAGATGCATCTCATAATGATCTGGCAAAAAATAAGGAATAACATGAAGAATTTTTTGATTTTAACGAATGAGCAAAAAGATCCGGGATTTCGTATTTCAAAACAAATTCAGGATTATATTGAGAAAAATGGTGGAAAAAGCCATAGGATGTGTGAGTTTACAAGACATATTCAGAAAGATATGAAATGTATTACGAAAGATACAGAATGTGTGATCGTTCTCGGTGGAGATGGAACAATGCTTCATGCAGCCAGACTGGTTGTAGATCATGATATTCCAATGGTTGGAGTCAATCTTGGAACACTTGGCTTTTTGACAGAGATTGAGTTATCTAAGCTGTATGAGGGCCTAGATGGACTGTTAAATGATACTTTTCAGGTTGAAGAGAGAATGATGCTAGATGGACGTGTGATCCATGCAGATCAGGAAACAGATCATCTTCCTGCATTAAATGATGTTGTGATCGCAAGAAGTGGTTTTTCGAGAATTATTTCATTTCGTATTATGGTCAATGGAAAGCTGCTAGATGTTTATGAAGCAGATGGAATCATTATCTCGACGCCAACAGGTTCTACAGGATATAATTTATCTGCTGGAGGTCCTGTTGTGAATCCGAAAGCTAACGTAATTCTTGTAACACCGATCTGTCCTCATTCATTGCAGTCAAAGAGTCTTGTTTTGTCGCAGGATGATGAGATTGATATTTATATTGAGAATGTAAGGGAATCTCAGTTAGAAGAAGCCTATGTTACATTTGACGGGCAGGTTGCACGAAAACTTCAGCCGGGAGATGTCCTTCAAGTAAGAAGATCAAAGAAGATTGCAAGGATCATTAAAGTGAAAGGAGACAGCTTTTACAGAATCCTTCGAATCAAAGTTGGAGGTCAGAATGAAGAAGAATAGGCAGGAAGCGATCATTGAGTTGATTCAGAAGTATCCAATTGAAACACAGGAAGAGTTATTATCAAGATTGAATCAGATTGGCTTTAAGACGACACAGGCGACGATTTCGAGAGATATCAGGGAACTTGCGCTGATCAAAAAACCAGATGCAGATGGGAAACAGATATATTGTCTGATCGATCAAGAAGATGAGACTTCAAGAAAATATCAGAGAATTCTTGCAGAAGCGATTGTGTCCATGGAATTAGCAGAGAATATGCTTGTTGTAAAAACAGTTTCTGGAATGGCAATGGCATCAGCAGCGGCACTTGATTCGTTAAATATTATCGGTATGGTTGGGACGATTGCGGGTGATGATACAATTATGTGTGTCATGAAAGATAAAAATATTGGAAGAACTGCGATCGCAGAGATTAATCATATGATCAAAAAATTAAAAGAATAAAAAAACAGAGAGGAAATCTATGCTGCAGAATTTACATGTAAAGAATCTTGCGTTGATCGACGAGATTGAGATTACATTTGATGAACATTTAAATATACTAACTGGTGAGACAGGTGCAGGGAAATCGGTCTTGATAGGATCCATAGAAAGTGCACTAGGTAAGAAAATCTCTAAAGATATGATCCGTCCAGGTGCTAAAGAAGCAGTTATTGAACTGCTTTTTTGGATTGAAGATGAAAAACTCATCAAAGAAATTGAAGCGTTTGATCTTGAAGTGGAAGATGGGCAGATCTTTATTAAACGTGTGATCAACGAAAAGAGAAGTATTAATAAGATCAATGATAGTACAGTTACATTAAATACGTTAAGAGAAGTATCAAGAAGATTATTTGATCTTCATGGGCAACAGGAACACCAAGTGCTCTTAAAAGAGAAAAATCATCTAAGTATGATGGATCATTTTTTACCAATAGAAGCAAAAAAATCGTTAGAAGAATGCAGGGAACTGTCAAAGAAATATCACAAGATTGAAGAAAAAATTAAAGAAATATCAATCGATGATCAGCAAAGATTAAGAGAACTTGATTTTCTTAAACATGAGATTTCAGAGATTGAGAATGCAAATCTGATCGAAGGAGAAGATGAAGAATTAGAAGCGGTCTATAAAAAGATTCTTCATAGCAAAGAGATCATTACATCTTGTCAGGCGGCAAGTATGCTGACTGGATATGAAGAAGAGATTTCTATCGGGAATCAACTAAGTGAAAGTCTTAGAAAAATGCAGGAAATCAGTCATTTAGATCCGGTAATACAAGGATTTTATGAGCAGTTATTATCCATAGAAGATCTTTTGAATGGATTTCACCAGGAATTGACAGATTATATGGAAGATATGGATTTTGATGAACAGACATATCAGGAAGCAGAAGAACGATTAAATGTCATCAATTCCCTCAAAGATAAATATGGTTCCTCCATTGAAGAGATCCTTGCATACGGACAAAAAGCATCAGAGCGGTATAATATTTTATGTGATGTAGAACATGAGATTGATATACTAAAACAGGAACAAAAACAGATAAAAGAACAATATATAAAAGAAGCTGAAAATCTGTCGCAAAAACGAGAAAAAGAAGCTAAAAAACTGGAACGTGATATTACAAAAGCGTTGGAAGATCTGAATTTCTTAGATGTGAGATTTGAGATCGAAATGACAAGAAAGAATCAGATCTCACCAGATGGAATTGACCAGATACGTTTTATGATCTCAACAAATCCGGGACTTCCAATGCGTCCAGTTCAGGAAGTTGCATCTGGTGGTGAGTTGTCACGTATCATGCTTGCATTAAAGTCCGTTTCGGCACAGGCGGATGGTGTTGATACATTGATCTTTGATGAGATTGACACGGGAATCAGTGGAGAAACAGCAAATCGTGTTGCTAAGAAAATGGCAGTGATTTCAAAAGATCATCAGGTAATTGCGATCACGCATCTTCCACAGATTGCAGCTATGGCAGACAGTCATTATTTTATCAGGAAACAGACAGACCAAAAAAATACACAAACAATGATTTACAAATTAAATAAAGAAGAATCATTGAAAGAAATTTCGAGAATGATCAGTGGAGATCAGAGAAGTGAAGCATCCATGGAACATGCAAAAGAAATGAAAACATTGGCAGATCAAACAAAATTATACTGATTATGAAAACGGTAATTTTCATATAATAAAAAGGATATATCAATTACGATATGTCCTTTTTTAGGAGGAAGAATATGAAAAAATACAGTTACCGTAAGCTTCTCATTATACTTTTTATGTTGAATTTATTTGCAATCACAGTGTTTTATATCAAATATTGTAAATCACAATTGCCAAATACGATTCATATCAAGAAAGGAGAAAAAATATCACTTTGCTATAATATTCCAGCAAGTGCGACGATCAATAACCAGAAGATTAAACTAAACAGAACTTTTATTTTTCAGAAATGCAGCAGTGGGCAGTATGAGATGAAAACTAGTTTGTTTGGGGCTATTCCGCTTAAAAAGATTAAGGTAAAAGTAGTTGATGGACAGAAAGTTATCCCGAGTGGACAGGTTGTCGGAATTTATGTTGAAACAAATGGACTTTTAGTGATCGATACCGATGGTTTTACTGGAGAAAATGGAGTCGATCATGCACCAAGCAAAAATAAATTGTATCGTGGGGATTATATTAAAAAGATAGACGGAGCAGATGTTTTGTCGAAAAAGCAGTTTATTGAAAAAATTAATCAAAGTAATGGAAATTCTGTTACATTGACAGTCAGCCGTAGATCAAAAGTGTTGAAGATTAAGATTAAGCCGGAGTTTTCAAAGACAGATCATATGTATAAGATCGGGGCATGGATCAGGGATAATACACAAGGAATCGGAACTATGACATATATAAAAAAAGATTCTTTTGGAGGCTTAGGACATGGAATTTATGATATGGATACAGGAAAGCTTTTAAAGATCAAAGGCGGATTTTTATTAACTCCACAGATTTATTCTATCAAAAAGGGAAAATCAGGAACACCAGGAGAGATTGTTGGAAGTATCGAGTACAAAGAAGAAAATATTATAGGATCTATAAAAAAGAATACAGAAAAAGGAATTTATGGAACAGTATCGGATACGGAAAGTAAAGCATATGAAATTGGATACAGACAAGACGTTAAGAAAGGGAAGGCTTATATTTTGTCAAATCTTACAGGCTCTATGAAGAAATATGAAATTAGAATTTCTAAAGTTGTTCCATCCGATACAGATGTTTTAAAAAGCATGGAAATTGAAGTTACAGATAAGCGGTTGTTAAATCTTACAAATGGAATCATACAAGGAATGAGTGGAAGTCCGATCATACAGGATGGAAAATTGATTGGTGCAGTAACCCATGTTTTTGTAGATGATCCGACAAAAGGATATGCAATTTTGATGGAAACAATGATTTATGAGATGAAAAAATAGAAGATGCTTTTTAAGTATAAATTTGTTACAATAGAAAAATAAAAAATAGGAGGATGAGGGATATGAAGATTTTGCATCTGGCAGATTTACATCTTGGAAAAAGAGTGAATGAGATGTCGATGATCGAAGATCAGAAGTATATATTAGATCAGATCATAACATTGATCAAAGAAGAAAGTGTAGGAATTGTTTTACTATGCGGAGATATTTACGATAAATCAATCCCTACGATCGAAGCAATACATCTTCTTGATGAGTTTTTAGATCAATTAAGTAAAATGGCGATTAAAGTACTTATGATAAGCGGAAATCACGATTCAATTGATCGTTTATCATTTGGGAAGAGCTTATTTACACGTTCTAATTTATATATTGCATCGCAATTTGAAAATGAAATAGAAAAGATCACAGTAAAAGAAAATGGAATCACAGTGAATTTTTATATGTTGCCATTTGTAAAATCTGCTTATATCAGCCATATATTTCAGCTGCAGACAGACTCATATGAGGAATGTTTCCGATATCTGATTGAACACACAAAGATAGATGAAGAAGAAACAAACATTTTGTTATCCCATCAGTTTGTGACTGCAAATAAGAAAAATCCAGAGTTATCAGACTCAGAAACAAGTAGTCTTGGAGGAATTGATAATATTGATTTTCATATTTTTGATCCATTTGATTATGTAGCACTTGGACATATTCATAAACCACAGGCGATGGGACGTGAAATGGTTAGATATGCAGGATCGATTCTTAAGTATTCATTTTCAGAGATTCATATGGACAAGAAGGCAACAATTCTTACAATTGATGCAAAGAAAGAAATATCTTTGTCATTTCACCCACTAAAACCTTTGAGAGATATGAGAGAAATTGAATGTTCATTAGAAGAATTATTAAAAAAACAATGTGAGATTGGTAATCAAGAAGATTATATGCATGTAATTCTTACAGATGAAGAACAGATTTTAGATGCGATTGGAAAAGTGAGAACAATTTATCCAAATGTTATGCAGATCAGTTTCAAAAATCGTAGACACATGAAACAGTTAGAAAGTGCACAGATCAAAGAAGATCAGATTTCAGATCAAAGTCCAGCGGAATTATTTGAGCAGTTTTATAAGATGCAAAATCATATTGATTTGGATGAGAAAAGATTACAGCTGGTGTTATCAGTTTTTGAGGAGGTGATCCGATGAGACCACATACATTGATATTGTCAGCATTTGGACCATTTGCTGGAGAAACTATTATTGATTTTACAAAGTTCAAAGATGGTATTTTCCTGATTTCTGGAGAAACAGGTGCTGGAAAAACAACTATTTTTGATGGTATTTGTTTTGCTTTGTATGGGGAACCAAGTGGTTCTTATAGAAAACAGGATATGCTTCGTAGTGATTTTGCAAAAGAGGATGTAGAAACGAAAGTTGTTTTCTTGTTTTCACATAGAAATATAGAATATAAGATTGAAAGAATTCCATCTTATATGAGAAAAAGTAAACGTGGTGATGGTATGACACGTCAATCACCAGAAGCAGTTTTATATCAGGATGAAGAAATTCTTGAGACAGGAAATTATCAGGTGACAGCCAAAGTAGAAGAACTTCTTGGTATGGATCGGATACAGTATCAACAGATTTCTATGATCGCACAGGGAGAATTTTTAAAACTGCTTTATGCCAAAGGAAAAGAAAGAAGTGAGATATTTCGTAAAATTTTTGGTACTGGTTATTTATACGAATTTCAGGAAAAAATTAAACGACGTCATCTTTCTTGCAAATATGAATATAGCAATATTCAGGATACGTTATTAGAACAGGAAGATAGTGTTTATATACCAAAAGATGAGCCAGAATATAAGATATATAAAGAATATTATAAACAGAAGCATCAGATTCCGGAATTTCTGGATATTGTAAATAGGTATCATAATCGTAAACAAAAAGAATATGAAGTTTTAAGAGAGCAGAAAGAAAAAGACGAACAAATATGGAATGAGCAGAAGATTGTTTATTCACGAATGAAAGATAAAACTGAGGAGGCTAAAAAGCTTAAATTATTGATCAAGGAACTTTCAGAGGATGAAAAAGAAGCTAAAAGACAGCAGCGCCTGATAAAAAAACAATATGATAAGATTCAGAAAGATGCCCCCAAATTACATAAAAAAGAGCTCCGTGTGGTAGAGATTGAAAAACAGACAAAGCAGTATAAAGAATTGGAAAATCTGGTAAAAAAGCAGGAATCTTATCAAAATGTAAAACAAAGATATGAAAATCAAAGAGAAGAATTAAACCAGAAAAAAGAAAAAGAACAGCAAAGAGAAAAAACAATTGCAGAGTTTTTAGGTCAGACAGAAGAAATAGAGGAACAATATGATGAACTTCAAAAAGAGGAACTTCGTATGTCTGTTCGTGAAAAGCAGCTGAAGGAACTTTGTAAAGACAAAGAAAAATATCTTAAAGAACTTGTAGTTTATGAAAAGGAAATGAAAATTTATGAGAAAATTCGACTGGAACGCAGAAAATTAAAGGATCGTTTATCTGACTGGCAGGATCAGTATGATTGTAATCAGGCAGGTCTTCTGGCACGAACGTTAATAGAAGGAAAACCATGTCCTGTCTGTGGTTCAACAATACATCCGAATGTAGCACAGTTTAAAGAAAGTGATATTACGCAAGAATTGTTAAAAAATCTCAGAGAACAGACAGAAGAGATTGATCAGGAGTATAATACGGTTTTTTCAAAAGTAAGACAAAGAAAAGGGATGGTAGAGGCTCAAAGGGAAAATCTATGCCGAAAAAGTGGAAAAGAACCAGAAAATTTTGAAGAAATTGATCAATTATACGAAGAAACGATCAAAGAGTATAAAAAGATTAAAAAAGCGTTTGAGTGCATAGAGAGACAGAAAGAAAAAATTGCAGATCAGAGAGACAAGATTGAAAAATCGAAACAAAAGCAGAAATCTTATGATGAAAAAATAAATGAATTGTTGGAAAAGATACATGAGAAAGATATTTTATATAAAGAGGCAGGAGCAGGAATTTTTGAAATCAAAAAAAATCTTTTATATAAATCTCTTAAAGAGGCAAATGAAACAAAACAACAATTGCTTGATGAGATTGCAAAAACACATGAAACGGCAGATGAGATTAAGAACAAGCGGGAAATAATTCAAAGACAAGAAGTCCAGATCATAGCAGCAAGGGAAGAAAAAGAGAAAAATCTTCAAGAACTTACAGTCTGGTTAGAGCAGATGAGGTCATCCAAAGAAGAGTTTATAGATCTTAAAAAGTTTGAATTAAAATTAAACAGAGAACAAAAACAGATTCAAAAACAGACAGAAGTTCTTGAACAATTAAATAAGCAGATTCTTTTAAACAAACAGACGGCTGATCTTATGGGGAAAAAACTTGTGGAATATAAAGAAGCAGAAGAAAATTATACATTGTTAAAGGATCTTTCAGATACAGCAAATGGGGAACAAAAGGGAAAAAACAAAGTTTCTTTTGAACGATTTGTACAGTCGGTGTATTTTGATCGGATTCTTTCTGCTGCGAATCAGCGATTGGCTGTCATGAGTGAACAACGTTATTATCTGTTTAGAAAAGAAGAAAATGACAATAAAAAGGGATCTTCTGGACTTGAATTAGAAATTCTTGATGAATGGACAGGGAAAAAAAGAAATATCCGGTCTCTTTCAGGAGGAGAATCATTTAAAGCAGCTTTGTCATTGGCGTTGGGATTAAGTGACGTGATCCAGAATAAAAAAGGCGGGATCATGGTGGATACAATCTTCATTGATGAGGGATTTGGAACACTTGACGGAGATTCGTTAAACAAAGCAATACAGATCATACATTCATTATCACTTGAAGGAAATAAGCTGGTTGGTATTATATCACATGTTGAAGAATTAAAAGAGCAGATTGATCAGAAGATAGAAGTTTACAAAGATCATGCAGGGAGTAAAGTGAAATAATCAGGAATTCTTGTGACAGAAGATTATAGTCATGTTATACTAAGTGCAAAAGAAAAAATATGACAACGATTTTAAAAAATACAATTAATTTTGTCGAATTATGTCGAATCCTTTGGAAATCGACCAAAACTTGCGGAGAAATATGGGTTGTTTGTAAACTTAGAGAAAATATATAATAAAAATGTAGAGAAAAACAGAATGGGAGGACTGGATATGAACAAGATTAATGTGGCTATTGCAGATGATAACCAGAGAACCGTTGAGATGATGACAGAACTGTTAGAACAAGAAAGCGATATCGAAGTAATTGCAAGTGCTGATAACGGAGAAGATGCGTTGCGCATCATCAAGGAAAGACAACCGGATGTAGTGTTACTTGATATTATTATGCCAAAGCTTGATGGAATTGGGGTATTGGAACATTTGCAGAATGAAAATCTCAGTAAAAGACCAATCATTATTATGTTTTCTGCAATGGGCCAGGAAAATGTCTGTGAAGAAGCTATGGATTTAGGTGCATCCTATTTTATTTTGAAACCTTTTGATTTACGCACGATCATTAAACAGATCAAACAGGCAAGAATAAAGCAAGAGGTGCCTGAAAGACCATTCGTTTCTGTACCAGAGAAGATCCATGGATTAACAGAGAACCAGCTGGAGATCATTATAACGAATATGATTCACGAGATCGGAGTTCCAGCTCACATTAAAGGATATCAGTATTTGAGAGATTCTATTATGATGGCAGTATGTGATATGGATATATTGAATTCTATCACAAAGCAGCTGTATCCATCGATTGCTGAGAAATTTGATACAACACCAAGCAGGGTAGAACGTGCAATCAGACATGCAATAGAAGTAGCCTGGGGAAGAGGAAAAATGGATACGATTGATGCGTTATTTGGATATACGATCCATGCAGGTAAAGGAAAGCCTACAAATTCAGAATTTATCGCATTGATCGCTGATAAGATACGTCTGGAATATGGAGATGAGATAATATCTCAAGGGAAATAGGCAGTAGATATAGACATTGTCATGATCAGGAGGCTGAAAAAGATGGAAAAGAAGTTAAAGATTTTGATTGTAGATGGAGATGTATCGGAGGCAGAGATCCTAGAGTCTAGATTACAAACAGATTTTGAAGTAGCAGGAACTGCATTTGACGGAGTCAGAGCAGTGGAGAAAATCAAAGGACAATTACCAGATGTTGTACTAATTGATATTATGCTGCCACAGATTGATGGAATTGGTGTTATTGAAAAATGCAGAGAAGAGATGGAATATGAACAGCTTCCAGTTTTTATTGTATTGACTTCTATAGGAACAGAGAAACTCATAGAATGTATTAATCATATGGATATTGATTATTGTATGATGCGGCCGTTCAAACAAGAGGTTTTGATTCATAGGATCAAACAAGTGGCAAAGATTAAAGGGTTGGATCAAAAGATCCGTCAGAAGGAAAAACTACAAAGTGTAGAAATAAGAAAACAAAGAACGGTTCTGGATTATGAATTTAATATGAAGCAAGATGTGACAAAAATTATCAGGGATCTTGGAATTCCGGCACATATCAAGGGGTATCAATATATAAGAGAAGGGATTATTATGGCAATTGAAGATATAAATATGATGAATTACATCACAAAACTTTTATATCCGACAATTGCTAAAAAATATAAAACGACATCAAGCAGCGTCGAAAGAGCGATACGTCATGCGATCGAAGTTGCATGGAGTCGTGGAAAAGTGGAATTATTAGAAGAAATGTTTGGGTATACGATCAGTGCAGGTAAGGGGAAACCTACAAATTCAGAATTTATAGCACTGATTGCAGATAAGCTAAGATTAGATTATCATATCAATGCATCCTAAAAAGATGTAGATAGGATGTAGAAGAACAAAAATAGGGAGATTGCTTGGAGGAGAAAATATGGATGAGAGATACAATGTTTTAATTGCTGATAGCTATCCACACGAATCCAAACAATTAAAAGAAGAACTGCAAAAGCAATATAATGTAATAGCAATCGCAGAAAATGGTGAAGAAGCACTTTCTGGAATTATAAGTCTAAAACCAGATTTAGTGATCGTTGATCTGATGTTACCAGGACTTGATGGGCTTGGGGTTATTGAAAGGTGCAGGGAAGTGATGAGCCCAGATGAAGTGCCGGCATTTATAGCCTTGACAATGATGGAAAATCAAGATCTGATGGAGTATATCAGACATTTGAAAGTTGACTACTGCATGATGAAGCCATTTCAAGCAGCGATTCTTGCAGAGAGAATTACACAGATGATAAGAATTCGTTCTGTAAATACAAAGATTCAAAAAGAAATACATAAAGAAAAAGAAGAAATACCATCTATTGGTAATAAAAATGATATTCGAAGAGAGATAAGTCTTTTAGTAAGAAATTTAGGGATTCCAGCACATATCAAAGGATGCCGTTATATAAAGTGTGGAATTTTAATGGCTATGGAAGATGCAAACAGTGTTAATTATATTACCAAATCACTTTATCCGGATATTGCTAAGAAATACAAGACAACGATAGGAAGCGTTGAGAGAGCAATCCGTCATGCGGTTGACATTGTGTGGATCAGAGGAAACAAACAACTGTTAGGTGAAATTTTTGGAACTTTTGTGATTGAGCAGCAGGAAAGACCAACGAACTCTGAATTTATTGCTGCAGTTGCCGACTGGATGAGATTGGAATACCAGATTCGGGTATCATAAAATTTGGAGGAAAATATGAAACAATATATTCCAAGCTATTATAGAAATTTTCAATGCATTGCACAAAAATGTAAAGACAATTGTTGCATTGGATGGGATATTATGATTGATCGGCGATCATATGAACAATATCAAAAAGTTGCAACTCCATTTAAAAAACGTTTGAATGAGGGAATTATTCAGGAAGAGGAACCTAAGTTTTATATGAATGAAGATGGAAGATGTGCTTTTTTAAATGAGAATAATCTATGTGATATATATATTCAGCTAGGGGAAGAGGCTTTATGTGATATATGCACTGAACATCCAAGGTTTCATAATGAATATGGACATATTGTGCAGTCAGGTCTTGGATTGGCTTGTGAAGAAGCAGCTCGATTGATCTTAAACGATTTAGACTTGAAAATAGAAGAAGATGTTTTGAAATCAGAAAAAGAAGATGATGAATGGGTTAATGAATTAATGAAGCTAGAGATGTTGTTATTAAATATTCTGAAAAATAAAGAATATTGTGTGGATGAGAAGATTGATAAAATTTTTGATCTGACAGCAGCATATCAAAAGGAAATAAATTATACAGGAGAACTTACAGTACCGATTGATCAGAAGAAGATAAAACCACAACATCTTATGTTGAAGATGAGGCAGAAAGATTATTTGGAATACTGGTTTGATTTCTATAGTAATCTTGACTATATGGATGAAACATTTCAGAGTCTGCTTAGGAAATCGGTAAAAGAATTTGAAACGTGTAAGAAACAAGATATAAATGATCAATATATAGAGCGATTATTGTATTATTTTATTTATCGGCATTTTATTAAGGCATATGAAGATGATAATCTGATAGATAAAATAAAATTTGCAGTTTTAAGTGTATTGATGATAGAAATTGTGGCAAAGTATTGTAAGGTATACGATAGTTCTTTTGAACTTTTAGATATTGCTAAAATGTATTCAAAAGAAATTGAATATTCAGAGGAGAATATAGAAGCAATCTTTGAAGAACTATTGTTTGACTAATATACATAATATCTTTATAATAATTGAGAGATAGTAAATGATAAATAGAAAAACCGAAAGAGAAATATTGTATGGAAATTCGAAAGAGGAAACCAATAGGAAAGAAAAATATCAAGTATATTGAAGAACTGTATGCAGAATATTCAAAAAGGTTGTTTTTCATTGCAAGAAAATATGTTGAAAATGAAGATTTTGCAGAAGATGTTGTACAGAGTGCATTTGCGAAAGTGTTGACATATCCTGATGGTATTTTAAAAGTGCCGAGAGATGAAGTGTTTTATTTTTTGTCTACAGTTCTAAAACATGAAGCGTATGATATTATTCAGGAAGAGAAAGATAATGAACATGAAAGTCTTGTTTATGACGATGGGACGGAAGGTGATTTTATTGAAGATCCGAGAGATAACTATCTTCAGATGATAGATTTGGATTCATTAAAATATAATCTTTCTCGAATGAAAAGACGTCATCGAGATACATTATTATTTCGGTATGTTTATGGCTTAAAATGCAAAGAGATTGCAGACATATTTAAGATTTCAGAACGAACGGTAAAAATACGATGCAGTGAGGCGAGAGTTCAATTAAAGAAGATGATGGAAGAGGACGAATTATAAAGAGAGATAAGAAAAAGGTTAGCGATAAAATTGTGCTAACCTTTTTCTTAATATTATTGATTTGTAACAATCTCGGTCAGCTTGCTTCCAACTTCTTCATATTTTTCTGGGAAGAAAATACGAATTGTATTTTTACCGCTTTTGATCTTTTGAAGATTCAAAGTGAATGTCTTATCGTGCATGTCATTGGAAACAGGAGCTGAATTAAAACTATCGATTACATTTGATACCAGTTGTTTTTTAGCATCAGATAACTTCTCAATATGCAGAGGCTTTAACTCATCTAAAGTTGTTTGTTTTGCCTGCTTGAAAATATCAAGGTAATTAATATATTGGCTGGAAACTTTTACAGTTGATTCTTTGTCATTTTTCTTAACGACGGAAACTTTATATTCCAAAGAAGCCAGTTTCTTGCTGATTGCTTTAAAAATGTCTTTTGCCTGTGATTTTGTGATCGCAACTCCAGCATCTTTAAAACTTTTCTGGATTGTAGATACCATAGAGGACTGATAGGTTTTTAAAGTTTCCTTTGATTCCTTAGAATCAATTCCAAGATCAGTCATAGCAGAGGTGTCTTGCCTGATGATCAGATCATAAAAGGCCTCCATTGTCTTGTCTGGTTTTGCAATCGCATTGGTTTGTCCGCATCCGGCAAGAGATAATAATAACAAGATACCTAATACACCGGACAGGATTTGTCTGTAAATCCTACGTTTCATACTCTTTATCCTTTCTGTTTATTTGTATATTTAATATTATATGGATTTTGCCAGATAAAGTCAATCATTGTCGAAAGCTGCTCAAAGGTATATAAGATTTGCGTTTGCGTAACAAAAAGTTGTGTGTTAAACTAAATAACCGAAAGATGAAAAGGAGTGTTTTGGATTTATGGCAAGTAAAACATATGATGCTAACAGTATTTCAGTTTTGGAAGGATTGGAAGCTGTCAGAAAACGTCCTGGAATGTATATCGGAAGTGTATCTACAAAGGGACTAAATCATTTAATATATGAAATCGTAGATAATTCAGTGGATGAATTTCTTGCAGGATATTGTAATGAGATCACAGTTTCATTAAATAATGATGGGACTGCAACGATCATAGATAATGGACGAGGAATTCCAGTTGGAATCAATGAAAGAACAGGAAAGACAGCAGTTGAGATGGTATTTACTATGCTGCATGCGGGTGGTAAGTTTGGAGATGGAGGATATAAGATATCAGGAGGCCTTCATGGAGTAGGTGCATCTGTGGTAAATGCATTATCTACATGGCTTACAGTGACTGTCAGACAAGGCGGAAAGATTTATCAGCAAAAGTATGAAAGAGGAAAAATCATAACACCGCTTGAAGTGATTGGAACATGTCGAAAGTCTGATACAGGAACAAAGGTACAGTTTCTTCCGGATCCAGAAATTTTTGATAAAACATATTTTAAAGCAGCGATGGTAAGAAACCGTTTGCATGAGACAGCATATCTGAATCCAAACCTTACGATTCATTATATTAACCAAAGAGAAGGTGAAGAAACCACAGTTGATTATCATGAGCCAGAGGGAATCTGTGCATATGTAAAAAAATTAAATGAAGGAAAGCAAATGCTTCATGAACCAGTTTATTTTAAGCGTATGGTTGATGGAATTGAAGCAGAGGTGGCTTTTCAGTATACAGAAGATTTTGGAGAAAATATTCTTGGCTTTTGTAATAATATCTATACGATCGAAGGTGGAACACATATCACTGGATTTAAAACGAAATTCACAACGATCATGAATCAGTATGCGAGGGAGATAGGCGTTTTAAAAGAGAAAGATGCAAACTTTACGGGAACAGATGTAAGAAATGGTATGACAGCGATTGTTTCTGTAAAACATCCTGAGCCAAGATTTGAAGGACAAACGAAGACAAAACTTGATAATCCAGATGCAGCCAAAGCAGTTGGAGAGATTGCAGGAGAAGAACTTGTTTTATATTTTGATAAGAATTTAGATACATTAAAGAAAGTGTTGGCATGTGCAGAAAAATCTGCAAAGATTCGAAAAGCAGAAGAAAAAGCAAAGACGAATATGCTAGTGAAACAAAAGCTATCAATTGACAGTAATGGGAAATTGGCAAACTGTGAAAGCAGAAAAGCAGAGGAATGTGAAATCTTTATCGTTGAGGGAGATTCTGCAGGAGGTTCTGCAAAAACAGCAAGGAATAGAAAAACACAGGCAATTCTTCCAATCCGTGGAAAAATCTTAAATGTAGAAAAAGCAACGATGGATAAAGTACTTGCAAATGCAGAGATCAAGACAATGATCAATTCTTTTGGATGTGGATTTTCAGAAGGATATGGAAATGATTTTGATATTACAAAGCTTCGTTATCATAAGATCATTATTATGACAGATGCCGATGTGGATGGAGCACATATTGCCACGTTACTTTTAACATTTTTCTACCGTTTTATGCCGGAGCTTATTACACATGGACATGTATATCTTGCAACGCCTCCATTATATAAGGCAATGCCAAAAAAAGGAGAAGAAACATATCTTTATGATGATGTGGCACTTTCTAAATACCGTGCAAATCATAAAGGAAGCTTTACGTTGCAAAGATATAAAGGCTTAGGTGAAATGGATGCACAGCAGTTGTGGGAAACAACATTGAATCCAGAAAGCCGTACTTTAAAACAGATTGAGATCGAAGATGCGAGAATGGCATCAGATGTAACTTCCATGCTTATGGGAAGTGATGTGCCGCCTCGCAGACAGTTTATTTACGAAAATGCAAATGATGCGATGCTTGATATATAAAAAGAAAGGAAAACATAAATAATGTCAGAACATATTATTAAAGCGGAATTTTCTGAGGTTATGCAAAAATCTTATATTGATTATGCCATGAGTGTTATCTGTGCAAGAGCATTGCCGGATGCAAGAGATGGTTTAAAGCCAGTACAAAGACGAGTGCTTTATTCTATGGATGAGTTAGGCCTCCGCTATGACAGACCACATAGAAAATCTGCTAGAATTGTTGGAGATACAATGGGTAAATATCATCCCCATGGAGACAGTTCGATTTACGAATCATTAGTCGTTATGTCACAGGATTTTAAAAAAGGAATTCCGCTAGTAGACGGACATGGTAATTTTGGTTCCATTGAAGGAGATGGAGCTGCGGCCATGCGATATACAGAGGCAAGACTTCAAAAGATTACACAGGAAGCTTATCTGGCAGATCTGGATAAGAATGTTGTTGATTTTGTATCCAACTTTGATGAGACAGAAAAAGAACCTGAAGTACTTCCAGTTAAGATACCGAATCTTTTGGTAAATGGTGCGGATGGAATTGCGGTAGGTATGACAACAAGTATTCCACCACATAATCTTAGTGAAGTAATTGATGCGGTGAAAGCCTATATGCGTAAGGAAAGTATTACGAATGAAGAATTAATGGAATATATTCAAGGACCGGATTTTCCAACAGGCGGTATTGTGATCAATAAAAAAGATCTTTTAAATATTTATTCTTCAGGAATCGGAAAGATAAAATTAAGAGGAAAAGTGACTTTGGAACCTGCAAAGAAACGAGGAGAAAAGGATAAACTTGTAATTTCAGAGATTCCATATACAATGATCGGGAATAACATATCTAAGTTTTTATCTGATATTGTATCACTGATTGAAAATAAAGTAACAACAGATATCTTAGATATTTCAAATGAATCATCAAAAGATGGAATCAGAATTGTTCTAGAACTGCGAAAAGGGGCAGACGTGGAACGCCTTAAAAATCTTTTATACAAAAAGACAAAGCTTGAAGATACATTTGGTGTTAATATGCTTGCAATCGTCAATGGACGGCCGGAGACATTGGATTTAAAAGGAATCATTGAAAATCATACACAGTTTCATTACGAAGTAACTAGAAGAAAATATAAAACGTTATTAAATAAATTATATGAACAGCGCGAGATCAAGGAAGGATTGATCAAGGCTTGCGATATGATAGATTTGATCATCGAGATCATTCGTGGAAGTAAAAATCAGAAAGAAGTTAAGGCATGTCTTACAAAAGGAGATGTTGGTAATATCAGATTTCAGTCATCGGATTCTATGATCGAAGCAACAAAACTTTCATTTACAGATAAACAAGCAAGTGCGATCCTTGATCTGAAATTATATCGTCTGATCGGTTTGGAAATTTTAATGCTTAAGGAAGAATATGAAGAAATTGTTACAAAGATCGCAGAATACGAAGATATTCTGGCTAATGAAAAATCATTAAAAAATGTAATACGAAAAGAATTAGACTCGATCAAAAAAGAATTTGGATCACAAAGAAAAACCATTGTTGAAGACGCAAAAGAGGCAGTTTATGTTGCAGCACCAATTAAAGAAGAGACCGTTTATTTTGTGATGGATCGCTTCGGTTATTCGAAAACAATGGATAAAGCAACCTATCAGAGAAATAAGGATAATATTTTAAAAGAATATAAATTTATTGTGCCTTGCATGAACACAGACAAAATCTGTGTGTTTACCAATCTTGGACTGATGCATCAGATTAAAGTGTTTGATATTCCGGCAGGTAAGTTCCGCGATAAAGGTGTACCGATTGATAATCTTTGTAATTATGATAGTGCGAAAGAATATATTATACAAGTACTTGATGCCCAGACAATGATACATAGTACGTTGCTATTTGCAACTGCAAAGAGCATGTTAAAGGTAATGGATGGAGACTTATTAAATGCATCAAAAAGAACAGTACAGGCGACAAAACTATCCGAAGATGAACTGGTTGCTGTAATTGTGGCAGATTGGAGTGAAGAATCTGAGGATAAAGTTGTTTTACAGACAAAAGATGGAGTATTTTTAAAATTTCCATATGCAGAAATTCCGAAGAAGAAAAAAAGTGCACTTGGTGTGAGAGGAATGAAATTATCTAAAGATGATCTTATCACGAATGTATATGTTATGGATGCACAAAATATAAGTTCCATTATGTATAAGGAAAAAGAACTCGAATTTAACAGATTAAAATTGTCAAAACGAGATACGAAAGGAACTAAGGTCCGCAGATAAAACAGAAAGGAAATGTTATGAAAGTTGATTTGATCATACCGACTTATAAACCTGGAGAAAAATTCAAGAAATCATTAAAACGACTTGCACAGCAGACAAGAAAACCAGACAGGATCATTTTGATTAATACAGAAGCACAATATTTTGATGAGGAGATGATACGTCCATATGACAATGTGGAAGTGCATCATATTAAAAAAGAAAACTTTGACCATGGGGCAACAAGAGATTATGGAGCCTCACTTGCAGAAGATGCAGATATTTTAATGTTTATGACAGATGATGCAATTCCAAAAGATAAATATCTAGTAGAGAATTTGATAAAGGCGTTTAATGATCCAAAAGTTTCAGCAGCATATGGAAGGCAGATGGCAGATCCAAAGAAAAATTATATCGAATATTATACAAGAATCTTTAATTACCCAGAAGAAAGCAGGATTAAGAGGAGAGAAGATCTTGATACGCTGGGAATCAAAACTTTTTTTTGCTCTAATGTATGTAGTGCTTATAGAAAGACAGATTATGATGCAATGGGAGGTTTTGAACACAAAACAATTTTTAATGAAGATATGATCATGGCCTCTAAACTGATCGAAGATGGAAAAGCTGTTGCCTATCAGGCCGATGCAAGAGTCTGGCATTGGCATGATTATAAAGCAATGCAGCAGCTTCATCGTAATTTTGATCTTGCTGTATCACAGGTGGATCATGGAGGCTTGTTCTTGAAAGTAAAATCTGAATCCGAGGGAGTTAAAATGGTTATTTCAACGATCAGACATTTGATAACTAAAGGAAAAATTTATCTGATTCCGAAATATGTGATTGATTCTGGATTTAAACTGATTGGTTATAAGCTTGGAAGAAACTATAAAAAGCTTCCGAGATGGATGATCTTAAAACTTACAATGAATAAGACGTACTGGAATTTTAACGAAAACTTAATAAAATAATCTACAGTTTTTATTGATTCTATGATATAATGAGTAACCGAAAGCAGTCAATTGCGAGGAGGACACGAATGAAGATTAGAAAGTTTAAGATTATCCTGAGTATTTTTCTGATAATCGGAATTGCCGTTGGAGGAATGCTTGGATATTATGATGCACGATTAGAAGCATCTGTGAATCAGGGAAAATCATTAAATTCGGTTGATGTTGGAGATAATCTTACGTTTAACAAAGATGTTGTGAATATTTTACTTGTAGGATCTGACCATGGTGCTATTAAGGGAGATCATGGACGTTCAGACAGTATTATGATCGCTACTGTGAATTTTAAGAGCAAAGAATTAAAACTTACATCATTGATGAGAGATATGTATGTTGAGATTCCAGGTCATGGACACAACAAACTCAATGCGGCATATGCATTTGGAGGAGTCGAGTTATTGTATAAGACGATCGCGAAGAATTTTGGAATTAAGATTGATAATTATTGTGTTGTTGATTTCTCAACATTTGAGAAAGTTATCAATAAAGTTGGCGGAATTGAGATTTCATTAGAAGAGAAAGAAGCAAAATACTTAAATACAACAAACTATATTTCAAAGAAGAAATATCGTAATGTGAAAGTTGGTAAACAGACATTAAATGGAAATCAGGCATTAGGTTATGCCAGAGTACGTTATGTTGTATCTAAGAAATACGGAGATGGAGATTTTGGAAGAACGGGTCGTCAGAGAGCAGTTCTTCAGGCAGCTTTGAATAAAGTATTACAGCAGAGCCCAACAACAATTGCAGATATTGCGCTTGAAGCATTAAAAGATGTGTCAACAGATATGAATGCAAGCTATTTAAAAACACTTGTATTAAAAGTTGTGAAAATGGGAACAACGGAGATCGATCAGATGAGGGTCCCAGTGGAAGGCACTTATAAGATGGGACGTGCACAGAGTAATATGTTTGTATTCTTTACAAACTTTAAAGCAAACAAAGCAGCCCTTAAATATTTCTTGTTTGATAAAGGAACAGAAAAAGACTGGGCAAAAGAATATGGTGGAACTTCAAATGTAGAAATGTTTGGATATGGAAGTGCATCTTCTGATTCAACATCCAGTACGTCAAGTACAAGTAGTTATCGTTCAAATTATAATATTGATACAAGTGACTACACAACAAGAAGATCAACTTATGCAACAGAGAGCAAAAGTACTTATCATCGAAGTACAGAAAGTACAACTTCAGAACCTTCGACATCAAGGGTTACTACAGCAGAGCATCATACTACAGTTGCAACAGAGTCGAAACCTTCGAAACCTGCAGGTGAAGAAGAATAAATTAAAAGCAATTAAAATGAAAATGTGTCAAGAAAGAATGGTGGTTAGAGCTACATTCTTCCTTGACACATATTTGTATAATTGGTAGAATAAAAAAAGTTACCAATACCCTGTAATATACCATTACGGTGATGGAATAAGAAAAGGAAAGGAAATAAAAGATATGCGACAGATTGTTCTTTCTATTTTAGTAGAGAATACTCCCGGAGTATTAAGCCGAATTTCTGGTTTATTTACAAGAAGAGGGTATAATATAGACAGTATCACAGCATGCACAACACAGGATCAGAAGTTTTCAAGAATTACGATTGCGGTTAGTGGTGATGATATGATTTTAAAACAGATCAAGAATCAACTTTCCAAGCTGGAAGATGTCGTAAAGATTTTTGAACTGGAGAATAGCAAGTCTGTTTGCAGAGAATTGATTCTTGCGAAGGTTCGTGCAAATAAGGCAGTGAAACAGGAAGTTGTCACGATCGCAGATATTTTCAGAGCAAAAGTTGTGGATGTATCTAAAGATAACTTGATGATCGAGTTAACGGGTAATGTGAATAAAATTGAAGCATTTATCAATTTGATCAGTGATTTTGAAGTGATTGAACTTGTGAGAACAGGAATCACTGGTTTATCAAGAGGGGAAGACAATTCCCACGTATTTTAATTTACAAGTAATGGGTCATGACCCTTACTATATAAGCCAAAAAATGGAGGAATGAAAAATGGCAAAGATTTATTATCAAGAAGACTGTAACTTATCACTGTTAGATGGAAAAACCATCGCTATTATCGGTTACGGAAGTCAGGGACATGCACATGCCCTTAACTTAAAAGAGTCTGGATGCAATGTTATCATCGGTCTTTATGAAGGAAGCAAATCTTGGAAGAGAGCAGAAGAACAGGGATTTGAAGTGTTCACATCTGCAGAAGCTGCCAAGAAAGCTGATATCATCATGATTCTGATCAACGATGAAAAACAGGCTAAATTATACAAAGAAAGCATCGAACCAAACTTAGAGCCAGGAAACATGTTAATGTTCGCTCATGGTTTCAATATTCATTTCGGATGCATCACACCTCCAAAAGATGTAGATGTAACTATGATCGCCCCTAAAGCACCAGGACATACAGTAAGAAGCGAATATCAGGCAGGAAAAGGAACTCCTTGCTTAGTAGCTGTTGAACAGGATGCTACAGGTAAAGCATTAGACTTAGCACTTGCTTATTCTTTAGGAATTGGTGGAGCAAGAGCTGGTGTTCTTGAAACAACATTTAGAACAGAAACAGAAACAGACCTTTTCGGAGAACAGGCAGTACTTTGCGGTGGTGTTTGTGCATTAATGCAGGCTGGTTTCGAAACATTAGTAGAAGCTGGATATGACCCAAGAAACGCTTACTTCGAATGTATCCATGAAATGAAACTGATCGTAGACTTAATCTATCAGTCAGGATTCGAAGGAATGAGATATTCTATCTCTAACACAGCTGAATATGGTGATTACATCACAGGACCAAAAATTGTCACAGAAGATACTAAGAAAGCTATGAAACAGATTCTTTCTGATATCCAGGACGGAACATTCGCAAAAGACTTCTTATTAGATATGTCTGATGCTGGATCTCAGGTTCACTTCAAAGCTATGAGAAAATTAGCTTCTGAACATCAGTCTGAAGTAGTCGGAAAAGAAATCCGTAGCTTATATAGCTGGAGTAATGAAGATAAATTAATCAACAACTAGATTTTGTTTATCTTACATAAGAATATAAAAGATCAGAGATTTTAGATTTCTGATCTTTTTCTTTTATAAAATTATATAGACAGTTATGTGCCGGGAAGGAAGAAGATTAATGAAATTTGTGATTCAAAGAGTAAAAGAAGCATCTGTAAAAGTAGATGGTGAATATACTGGAAAGATAAAAAATGGGTATCTGGTTTTGATCGGAGTCGGCCACGAAGATACAAAAGAAGAAGCAGATAAATATATTAGAAAAATGATCAATTTACGCATTTTCGAAGATGAGAATGGGAAAACAAACCTTTCTCTAAAAGATGTAGGAGGAGAGTTGCTATTGGTATCTCAGTTTACACTCTATGCAAGTTGTAATAAAGGAAACCGTCCTAGTTTTACACAAGCTGGAAATCCTCAAAAAGCGGAGCAGTTATATGAATATATCATTGGTGAATGTAAAAAAGAAATAGATATCGTGCAGACAGGAGTATTTGGGGCACATATGGAAGTTTCTTTGATAAATGATGGTCCATTTACGGTTGTTCTTGAAGATTTGTAGTGGTAAAATAAATATAACAAATGATTATATTTTTTAAGAAAGGATGATGACGTTATGGATTTGACAAATGGAATTAAAAAGGCATTTTTGGCAAGTGTAGGTGCAGTGGCTACAACGGCTGAAGTTACAAAAGACATCGTTGAGAAAATGATCGAAAAAGGCGAACAGACCGTAGAGCAGGGAAAAGTTCTGAATCAGGAACTTAAGCATAATGCAAAAAAGAAAGTAAAAGAACATGTTTCTGTAGAAGTCACAAAAAAATACGATGATGCGTTTGAATGCGTTGATGAGATGTCAGCAGAAGATCTTGAGTTGTTAAAAGAACGAATTGCAAAGGCAGAAGCACTTCAGGAAGAAAAACAGGAAATGGAAAGTGAAGAATCTGAAACAATGGATTTTGGGGAAGAATCAATCAATTCAGAAGCAGCAGAAGATCTGGAATGATTAAAAAGAGGTTTTTATGAAACAGGAAACAGGGAGACTAAAGGAGATTCTTCATGTATTAAAAGAACATAAAGTGACACAAGGGATTGATCCAGTTAAATTATGTGGAATTTTAGAAGATCTTGGGCCGACGTATGTAAAGCTTGGACAGATTATGTCAATGCGTTCAGATATACTGCCAGAGCGTTACTGTAAAGAACTTGCAAGACTTCGCACGGATGTAAAGCCAATGGATTTTAATACTGTATGGGGGATTCTTAAGAAAGAACTTCATAAAGAACCAAATGAGATTTTTCAGAAGATTAACAAAGAACCAATCGGATGTGCATCAATTGCACAGGTTCATAAAGCTGTGTTGAAAGATAAAAAGAAAGTTGTATTAAAGATTCAGAGGCCAAATATCAAGCAGATAATGGAAGAAGATCTTACATTACTTAAGAAGGCCTCTGGATTTTTAAATTTTGCAACAGGAACAGGAGATCTCATTGACTTTAGGAAAGTGATCGATGAACTTTGGGAGACTTCCAAGGAAGAGATGGACTTTATTAAGGAAGCACAGCATCTAGAACGATTTTATAAGAATCAGGAAGATGTCAGATATGTAACCTGCCCGAAAGTATATAAAGAATATTCGAATCGTCATCTTCTTGTTATGAGTTATATAGATGGAATACAGATCGATCATATTAAAGAATTGGACGAAGAAGGATATGATCGTTATGAAATCGGACAGAAAACAGCACAGAACTATTGCAAGCAGATTCTTTCAGATGGATTTTTTCATGCAGATCCACATCCAGGGAATCTATGGATCAGTGAAGGGCAGATCGTATGGCTTGATCTTGGAATGGCAGGAAACTTATCAGAACATTATCGTGCAATCATGAAACGTGCGATTACAGCGATCTTAAAGAATGACATCTATGAGCTTAAGAATGCATTTTTATCATTTGGCAAAGCAACACAGAAGATAGATCATGCTAGTTTATATACAGATCTTGATGATATGGTCGGCAAGTACATGAACATGGATTTTGGAACCATGGATCTTGGCGAGTTGATGGAAGATGCACTGGACTTGCTGAAGAAACATAAGATAGCAATCGATTCAGACATTACGTTATTAGCAAGAAGTATGGTAACGATGGAAGGAACCTTAAAACTTTGTTCACCACAAGTAAATATGATCAAGATTTTGACATCATATATGTCTGCGAACATGATAAATGAGATTGATCCTAAGAGAGAAGTAAAACACGCATTAAGAGATATTTATGGATCATCTAAAAAATCTTTGGAGATTCCAGCACAGATATCAGATCTATTGAATATCACGAAGAATGGACAAGTAAGGATTAATCTTGAGTCATCACAGATGGATGAAGTAAGACGTGATATGAAAAAAGGAATGGATCATTTGATTCTTACATTGATCGTTATGGCGCTATGGTTTAGCTCTGCTTTACTATGTTTAAGTGATGTTACTCCAAGAATTGATGGAATGCCATATATTAGTGTGGCTGGTTTTATTACGGGATTAGTTATTGTTATTTATTTGCTGATTAAAATGATCATACAAAAAGGAAGACATAGGAAATGATAACACAGATGGGAAACATAAAGATTGAGATTCAGCGTAGAAAAATTAAAAATATGAATATTTATATCAAACCTCCGAAGGGAGATGTTCTTGTCACTGTACCGATGAGAATCTCTGATGAAGAGGTTTTTCGATTCCTTAAGAAGAAAGAACAATGGATTTTGAAAAATCATGAAAAAATGAAGAATCAAAAAACATTTCAACAAAAGGAGATTTCGATAGAACAGCGAAAGTGGCTGGAAAATAAGATTATAGAATATGCAATGAAATGGGAACCTGTAATGGGAGTTCATTGCACTGGTTTTATGATCCGGAATATGAAAACCAGATGGGGAAGCTGCAGCATTCACAGTAAAAAGATTCGAATAAATCTTCAGTTGGCAGCAAAACCAGAAGAATGTATAGAGTATGTGTTAGTTCATGAATTATGTCATTTGCTAGAGCCAAGTCATAATGAGAGATTTTATTATTTTATGGCTTTATACCTTCCTGACTGGGAAAATCGGAAGAAAAAGCTCAACGTTTGATTGTGAAGAAAGTGCTAAAAACGAATTTTTATCTTACATTTTTTGAAATTTTGCGTTATGATAAAATGTAAAGCTCAAAAGAAGGAGATAAGATGATAACGAATGATGAATAAAGAGATAACAAAACCAAACGAACAGAATATACTAGTTGGAATCGACGTTGGGTCTACGACAACGAAAATAGTAGCGCTTGATGCTGATCATGATCATCAGCTGTTATTTTCTGATTATGCAAGACATCATGCAAATCAGATTGCTAGTGTGATCAAAAGTATTAAAGAGTTTTGCAGTCATATAAAACAAAAAAAGATCAGATTGTGTCTGACAGGTTCTGGAGCAAAACCAGTTTCTTCTATTTTGAAAGTACCATTTGTACAGGAAGTTGCTGCGAATGCGATTGCTTTGCAGGATAAATTTCAGAAAGTAGGAACGGCAATCGAATTAGGTGGACAGGATGCGAAGATGATCTTTTTTAAAGATTCTGAAAATGGACAGCCACAGAGTGTTGCAGATATGCGAATGAATGGAAGCTGTGCAGGTGGAACGGGAGCATTTATTGATGAGATTGCATCTGTATTAAAAGTTCCAGTGGAACATTTTAATGAATTAGCGCAAAAAGGAACACATCTTTATGATATTTCAGGAAGATGTGGTGTTTACGCAAAAACAGATATTCAGCCACTGTTAAATCAGGGTGTAGCCAAGGAGGATCTTGCATTGTCAGCATTTCATGCAATCGCAAAGCAGACGATTGGAGGACTTGCACAAGGTCTTGAGATCAAAAAACCTGTTGCATTTGAAGGTGGACCATTAACTTTCCATCCGACATTGGTAAAAGTGTTTGCAGAACGTCTGGAACTTAAGAAAGAAGAAATCCTTTGTCCAGAGCATTCAGAATTAATGATCGCATATGGAGCAGCGCTGTCTTTGGAGAAGATGTTCTCAGACAGTAAGGCAAAAGATGTTGATAAACTTTTAGAAACTTTAGAAAGTGCACAGAGAAATAATGCACACATATCAGGAGAAGCTGCGGTACCGTTTTTTGCGTCCAAAGAAGAAAAAGAAAAATTTAAAAAAGCACATCAGAAGAAAAAGGTAACATGGAAGCGGCCTAAAAAAGGTGAAACAGTAAGATGTTTCCTTGGAATTGATGCTGGAAGTACAACAACCAAGTTTGTATTGCTTGATGAACAGGAAGAAATTCTTGATTCTTTTTATGCACCGAATGAAGGAGATCCACTAAAAGTTGCTAAAGATGCACTGATTTGTTTAAGAAAACGATATGAAGATGTAGGAGCGAAACTTGAGATCCTTTCCGCTGGAACAACAGGATATGGGGAAATGCTGTTTTCCAAAGCGTTTGAAATTCCATGCCACACAGTAGAAACAGTTGCCCATACAAGAGCTTCTGAGAAATATGTAAAAGATGCCTCTTTTATTCTGGATATTGGCGGACAGGATATGAAGGCAATCTGGCTGGAAGATGGAGTTATTACAAATATCCTGCTAAATGAAGCATGTTCTTCCGGATGTGGATCCTTCCTTGAAAACTTTGCTTCATCTTTACATATTCAAACAAAAGAAATCGCAGACAAAGCATTTTCATCAAAAAATCCAGCTGTTTTAGGAAGCCGTTGTACGGTATTTATGAATAGTAGTATCATTACGGAACAGAGAAACGGAAAGAATCCAGAAGATATCATGGCTGGATTATGTCGATCTATCATTCAAAATGTATTTACAAAGGTAATCCGTGTATCAAATCTTGATTCTTTAGGAAAGAAGATTGTTGTACAGGGTGGAACTTTTGAAAATGATGCAGTCTTACGTGCAATGGAAGAATATGTAGGACGTGAAGTGGTAAGAGCACCATACCCTGGAATCATGGGAGCTATTGGTGTAGGACTGATTGCTAAGGAACAGTATGAAAAGGATCCGGAAAGTGTGAAAGCATGGGATCTTACAGATCTTGATACATTTTCATATACACAGGAGGCAAATGCACCTTGTCCGTTCTGTACTAACCATTGCCAGAGAACGATCGTACAGTTCTCAAATGGAAATTCATGGGTAACAAACAATCGTTGTGAAAAAGGTGAGATCATCGGTGATCCAAAGAATACGGAAGTATCTAAAAAACTAAAAGAAACCATTAAGAAAAATAAAAGTGTTCCAGATTTATTTGAAGAACGTAAGCAATTATTATTTAAAGAATATCCATACCCAACGCCAAAGAAGGAGAGGAATATTACGATTGGAATTCCAAGAGTGCTTTCCTATTGGGATACGATGCCATTTTGGACTACATTTTTCAAAACTTTGGGATACAATGTGCAGTTATCCGATGAAAGTACAAGAGAGATTTATGAAAGTGGATTATCAGCAGTAACTTCAGATACCGTATGTTTCCCAGCTAAGTTAGTTCATGGCCATCTTAGAAATCTAGTGAAAAAATATCATGTAGACAGAATCTTTATGCCATCGATCACAACAGTACCACCAGAGAATACAGAAAAAACAAGTGAATCTATGTGTGCTGTTGTGAAAGGATATCCAATTGTTATCAGAAACTCCGATAATCCACAGGATAAATGGAATGTTCCATTTGATGCACCATTATTTCACTGGCATACGAAGAAAGACAGACAGCGTCAGCTGCTTGCATATATGCAGGATGAATATCATATTTCAAAAGAAGAAGTGCTTGAAGCAATGAGGGCAGGAGATCTTGCACAGAAATCTTTTGAGGAACAGCTAAAGAAACGTGGACAGAAAATCTTAGATGATGTAGAAGAAAAAGACAGCTTTGCAGTTGTTTTGGCTTCACGTCCATACCAGAATGATACATTGGTAAACCATGATCTTTCTAAAATGTTTATAAAGGCAGGAATTGCAGTATTAACTGCAGATTCACTGCCAGAAGTGAACAAAACACAACTGTCTAAAAGCCGCATTGATATAGTAAATAACTATCATGCAAGAATGCTGTCATCTGCGATCCTTGCAGCACAAAGTGAACATCTTGAGTATGTACAGCTTGTAAGTTTTGGTTGCGGACATGACGCTTATTTATCCGATGAGATCACAAGAATGATGAAAGAGATTTCTGGCAAGACACCACTGATATTGAAAGTAGATGAAAGTGATAATCAGGGACCACTCGGAATTCGTGTCCGTTCGTTTTTGGAAACTGTCAAGATGGGAAGAGAGAAACAAAAGAAACTTAATGTACATGAATTACAGGAGCCATATGCAGTCAAATTTACAAAACAGGATAAAAAAGAAAAGATTGCATTAGTACCAAATACATCTCATGCATTTTGCCGAATTATGACGGCTGCATTAAAAGGTCAAGGAATTCGAGCAGTATCATTGGATATCGGGCGAGAAGATGCAATCCGCCTGGGAAAACGATATGTACATAATGATATTTGTTTCCCGGCACAGGTTGTAATCGGGGAAGCATTAGCAGCACTTGAAAGTGGAAAGTATAATGGAAAAGATGTTGCAGTTGTCATGGCAAAATATGTGGGTGACTGCCGTTTGACACATTACGGAGCATTACTTAGAAAAGCATTGGATGATGCAGGATATGAAAATGTTCCGATTCTCACAAATGACGATGTGGATTCTCATAACATGCATCCAGGATTTAAGTTAAATCTTGCATCCTCTGTAAAAATTGCATTTGCGCTGCCGATAATCGATGTGCTGGAAGAATTACTGCGAAAGATTCGTCCTTATGAGACGGTCAAAGGAAGTGCAGATAAAGCATTTGATAAAGCGTTAGACTGTGTGATCGAGGGACTTGAAAAATCTGGTGTCCATGGGGCAAGAAAAGGATTTAAAGAAGCAATCAATATTATGAAGAATATATCTTATGACAGATCAAACCTGAAACCGCAGATTCTGATCGTGGGAGAATATCTTTTGAATTTTCATCCAGGTGCCAATCATGACATTGAAAGGTATCTGGAAGATAATGGATTTGAGATTATTGAAGCAAGAATGACGGATGTAATCAGAAAAACATATTTTTATCAGGATGCTCAGATAAAAGAATATCACTTAAATAAACCAATCGATCAGAAAATATGGTTTAGGACAGCGGATACTTTCTTTGATCTTGCACATAGTCTGACAGATTCGATTGCAAAGAATCATCCATTGTATAAGCCGGCAATTCGCATGGATGAACTGGTAAAAGCAAGTGATCCGGTGATTCATCATACATTTGATGCGGGAGAAGGCGTTTTGATTCCAGGAGAGATCATTCATCATGCAGAACATGGATGTAGATATTTCTTGATCTTACAACCGTTTGGATGTCTTCCAAATCACGTTGTCGGAAGAGGAATTTCAAAAAAATTAAAAGAAATGTATCCAAATGCACAGATTCTTCCACTGGATTATGATCCGGATGTAAGTTTTGCGAATATTGAAAACAGGCTTCAGATGCTAGTTATGAATGCAAAACAGGAAATTCTTGAAGAAAATGAAGAACGTGATCATAGAAGAAGCCATCATTATACACAGACAGAAGATAAAAATTATCGAGGAAAGAGTTATAATGTTGGAAAAACTTCTGGTGTATAAAGACAGAAATTGATTTGTTGAATTATGTAAAATATGATATAATTATGGGGATTATAAAACTAGGAGATATATTTGATAAGGAGGAGAAAGGTCATGGATATTCAGGAATTTTATGATAGTATTGATGAAAACTATGAAAATGTAAGTAGTCGTATGATGGGGAATCAAAAACTGGTCGAGAAATTTGTTCGCAAATTTTTGGAGGATCCAACATATAAACAGATTAAAGAATCTGTTGAGAAGATGGATTATGATGAGATTTTAAGAGCAACTCATACGATGAAGGGAATCGCAAGCAATCTTGAATTTACACAGTTACAGCAAAAAAGTGCAAAGGCAGTAGATATGATCCGTGCAGGAGAAAAGGAAACTGTATTGCCAGTGATTGACGAAATCGAGAAAGAATATCAAAAAGTTGTAGATGCTATTCAAAAATTGGATTAAATTGGATAATGTAGAAAAAATTATTAGAAATTTGAAAAACCTTGTGTTAAAATAGGAATATAGGAATTTGTTTAGATATTATGAAAACTTGCCAAATAGATAGAAAGGATGAGATGAATGTTTGAACAAGGCGAGTATATTGTTTATGGAAGCACAGGTGTTTGCAAAGTTGAAAAAGTGACAACCATGGATATGGATGGAGTGCCAGGCGATAAACTGTATTATATTTTAAGACCATATCATAAGGAAGACCGTGAGATATTTACTCCAGTTGATAATAAGAAGACAAAGATGCGCAAGTTATTATCTTCAAATGAGATCAAATCTTATCTCAATGAATTTAATGAATTGGAAGATTTTGAGATTACGAAAGAAAAATTCAGAGAAGATAATTATAAACAGTGTGTCAGAGGCTGTGATTTTAGAGAAATTTTAAGACTTGTAAAGTCACTTTTGAAACGCAAGAGATCCAGACTTTTGAGTGGAAAGAATTTCCCATCGACAGATGAACGTTATTTAAAAATAGCAGAGAATATTTTATTTTCAGAGATTTCCTATGTACTTAAACTTTCAAAGAATGAGGTTGAAGATCTTTTTCGTACGAATATGAAAGAGATGGCAACAACTTAAGAAAATATAAAAAATCAACAAATGTAAAAGGATCTTTTCTATCTTGGAAGAGGTCCTTCTTTTTATAGTTGTTCTTTTCTTGATGATATGATATAATTTCACATAGTGATTTGGCAAAGAAAGAACAAAAGAGGTAGATCAATGAAAGATTTAAAAGATATGAAACGTGTACTTTTAAAATTAAGCGGTGAAGCACTTGCCGGGGATAAGAAGACAGGATTTGACGAGGCAACTTGTGCAGATGCAGCACGCCAGGTAAAGACATTGGTAGATGAAGGACTTCAGGTAGCAATTGTTATCGGAGGAGGAAATTTTTGGAGAGGCCGCACAAGCGAAAGTATGGAACGTACAAAAGCTGACCAGATTGGAATGCTTGCAACAGTCATGAACTGTATTTATGTATCAGATGCATTCAGAACTGCTGGAATGGAGACAGAAGTATATACGCCATTTGTGTGTGGAGCATTTACAGAGTTATTCTCAAAAGACAAAGCAGTGAAAGCTTTGAATGAAGGTAAAGTTGTATTTTTTGCGGGAGGAACAGGGCATCCTTATTTTTCAACAGATACAGCAACAGCACTTCGTGCGATTGAGATTGAAGCAGATGCTATTTTGTTAGCAAAATCTATTGATGGTGTCTATGATAGTGACCCTGCAGTGAATAAGGATGCAGTGAAATACGATAGTATCACAATGGAAGAAGTACTAGATCAGAAATTAGGAGTTATCGATCTGACAGCAACTATTATGTGTCTTGAGAATAAGATGCCATTAGCTGTATTTGGATTAAATGAAGAAAACAGTATTGAGAATTTAATGAAAGGTAAATTCAACGGAACTTATGTAACCGTTTGATAAATTAGGAGGACGAAAGAAACATGTTAAAACAATTTGAAGACAAGATGCAGAAATCTTTAGACAGTATGACGAATGACTTTATGTCAATCCGTGCAGGACGTGCGAATCCACACGTATTGGACAAGGTAAAAGTTGATTATTATGGAGTTGCAACTCCAGTAGCACAGGTTGGAAATGTTTCTGTGCCAGAGGCAAGAACAATTATGATTCAGCCATGGGAGCCAAACTTATTAAAAGAGATTGAAAAAGCAATCTTAGTATCAGATATCGGAATCACACCAACAAATGACGGTAAAGCAATCAGATTAAACTTCCCAGATCTTACAGAAGAGCGAAGAAAAGAACTTGCAAAAGATGTTAAGAAACGTGGAGAAGAAGCAAAAGTAGCTGTTAGAAATATCCGTCGTGATGCGAATGACTTTGTCAAGAAACAGAATAAAGCCGGAGAATTAAATGAAGATCAGGCAAAAGATGAAGAAGATAAAGTACAGAAGATGACAGATAAATACATCAAACAGATTGATGAAGCTGTTGAAGCTAAATCAAAAGAAATCATGACAGTTTAATCGAATCATCAACAGGGTTGAAATCTCAGCCCTGTTTTGTTTCATGTGAACATGAAACAGATTTATAATAAGATATAGGAGGTCTGAATGGAGAATTTAAATATTCCACAGCATGTGGCGATTATCTTAGATGGAAATGGAAGATGGGCAAAGAAACGTCATCTGCCTAGAAATATGGGGCACAGACAAGGAAGTAAAGTGGTAGAACAGATTATCGAAGATGCACATGATCTTGGAATTAAATATCTTACGGTATATGCATTTTCAACAGAAAACTGGAAGCGCCCTCAGGATGAAGTGAATGCACTGATGAAATTACTTCGTGATTATTTAAAAACATGCATTAAGCGTGCAAATAAAAATAATATGAAAGTCAGAGTGATCGGGGATATTACAGGATTGTCAGAAGATCTGCAGGAAAAGATCATTGAACTTGAAAAGGCATCCAAAGATAATACAGGAATTAATTTTACAATTGCGTTAAATTATGGAAGTCGTGACGAGATGGTTCGTGCTATGAGACATATGGCGGAAGATCTTGAGAATGGAAATCTTTTAAAAGATGCGATCACAGAGGAAGTATTTAAAGGATATCTGGATACAAAAGAACTACCAGATCCAGATTTGATGATCCGTACGAGTGGAGAAGAAAGATTATCAAACTTTATGTTATGGCAGTTAGCATATACAGAGTTTTATTTTACGGATGTGCTATGGCCAGATTTTAATAAAAAAGAATTAATAAAGGCGATTGAGTATTATAATGGACGTGATCGCAGATTTGGAGGAATATAAATTTATGTTTAAGCAGAGACTGATCAGTGGAATCATCTTAGTACTGATCGCAGCATTTGGTTTATATATGGGCGGTGTTGTTACATTTGCAATGACATTGATCGTTGCATTGATTGGATACAGCGAGATTCTAAGAATTTATCATATTGAGAAATCATCCTTGGCTGTGATCGGTTATACGGGAACGATTCTTTATTATGTTGCATTATTTTTTGATCTAGAACAGTGGACAACGGCTATCATTATTTTATTTTTAATTTTTTTACTGGGATGTTATGTTGTACGTTTTCCAAAATATAAAGTAGATCAGATGATGGCAGCGTTTTTTGGATTTGTATATGTAGGGGTTATGATGTCCTTTATTTATCAGATCCGTGAATTACAAAATGGAGGAGAGTTTGTTGTATTATTATTCCTTGCTGCATGGGGAAATGATACTTTAGCATATTGTACAGGAATGCTGATCGGTAAACATAAGATGTCTCCAATCTTAAGTCCTAAGAAGAGCATTGAAGGACTGATTGGAGGAATTGTTGGTGCAGCAATTCTTGGTGGATTATATGGAATGTACTTAAACACATATATCAGATTTAGCTTTAATCCGGTTACAATGTTCCCTGTTATTTGTGGACTTGGCGGAGCAGTTTCTGTAATTGGAGATTTAGCAGCATCTGCGATCAAAAGAGATTCAGGAATTAAAGATTATGGTACATTGATTCCTGGTCATGGAGGAATTCTTGATCGTTTTGACAGTATTATTTTTATTGCACCAGTTATTTATTATCTAACAGTTATGATTTCAGGAGGAGCAATCTAGAGTGAAGTATATTTCAATCATAGGGTCAACAGGTTCGATCGGAAGTCAGACATTAGATGTTGTACGCAGTAACAAAGATTTGAAAGTTACAGCATTGGCTGCCGCAACAAGTATTGATCTTTTGGAAAAACAAGCAAGAGAATTTAAACCATCTGTGGTAGCAGTATATAATGAGCAAAAGGCAGAAGAATTAAGAGTTCGTCTTGCTGATATGGATATTAAAGTTTATGCAGGAATGGATGGTTTATTAGAAGTAGCAACAGAGAAACAGTGTTCGATCGTTGTAACAGCAATTGTTGGAATGATTGGAATTCGTCCAACGATTGCTGCAATGAAGGCAGGAAAAGATATTGGGCTGGCGAATAAAGAGACGTTAGTTACAGCTGGTCATATCATCATGCCTTTGGCGGATGAATTAGGTGTTTCTATTTATCCGATAGACAGTGAACATTCAGCAATTTTTCAATGTCTTCAAAGTGGAAATGAAAAAGATCTTGATTCATTGATCATTACGGCATCTGGTGGACCATTCCGTAAAAAAACAACAGATGAATTAAGGAATGTAACAGTGGAAGACGCATTAAAACATCCGAACTGGTCGATGGGACATAAGATTACGATCGATTCTGCAACATTGGTAAATAAAGGACTTGAAGTATTAGAAGCAAATTGGCTGTTTGATGTAGATTTTGATGATATTCATGTTGTTGTCCAACCAAAAAGTATTATTCATTCCATGATTCAGTATAAAGATGGAAGTGTTATTGCACAGATGGGAACACCAGATATGAAACTTCCAGTTCAGTATGCACTGTTTTATCCAGAACATCGTTATCTGGAAGGAGAGCGTCTTGATTTTGCAAAGTTAAAAGAAATTACTTTCGAAGAGCCACCGGTTGATGTTCTAAAAGGACTTCCATATGCATATAAAGCTGGTAGAATTGGTGGAAGTATGCCGACAGTGTTAAATGCTGCAAATGAAAAAGCAGTTGCATTATTTTTAGATCACAAAATTAAATTTTTGGATATTTATGACATCATTGAGGATGCAATGGATGCCCATAAAGTGCTTCCTAATCCATCACTTGAGGAAGTGTTAGAGACAGAACAATGGGTATATGAACATATAGAAAGCAGGTAAATCATTGAATATTATCATTGCAATTTTAATTTTTGGAATTATTATCATTGTACACGAATTTGGACATTTTTTGATCGCAAAGAAAAATGGAATTCAAGTAGATGAATTTTGTATTGGACTTGGGCCAACGATCATAGGGAAACAAGTTGGCGATACATTTTATTCTATAAAGCTGTTGCCTTTTGGCGGGGCATGTATGATGGGGGAAGATGAAGAACGTCCAGGTGAGAATGCATTTAATAATAAATCTGTCTGGGCAAGGATGGCAGTTATTTTTGGTGGACCATTCTTTAATTTTATTCTGGCATTTGTATTTTCATTGATCGTGATCGGAATGTCAGGAGTTGATATTCCAAAGATTTCACAGGTGGAAAATAATTCTCCAGCATATGAGTCAGGAATCAAGGCTGGAGATATAATGACAAAAGTTGATGGAAAGAAGATTCATAATTATCGAGAATTTTCTTATTATATGTATTTAGATTATGCTGGAGATAAAATTCCGATTACTATAGTAAGAGATGGAGAAGAAAAAAACATTGAGGTAACACCAATGTATAACAAGGAAAGATCACAGTATATGATCGGAATTACATGGAGTGGATATCAGAAAGTCAATCCGTTAAAGACGCTTGAATACAGTTTTCGTGAAGTTGGACTGCAAGTGAAGATTACATTAAAGAGCGTAAAAATGCTAGTCTCACAAAAACTTGGAGTAAAAGATCTCTCTGGACCAGTAGGAATTGTAAAGACGGTTGGAGATCAATATACACAGGCAGCTGCTTATGGACTTAAAACAGTATTTTTGACAATGGCAAACTGGATCATTTTGATCAGTGCAAATCTGGGTGTTATGAATCTTTTGCCATTACCAGCATTGGATGGTGGACGTTTATTATTTTTGATCATTGAAGCAATAACAGGTAAGGCAGTGCCACAGAATATGGAAGCGTTGGTACACACTGCAGGATTGATTTTACTGATGCTTTTAATGGTAATTGTAATGTACCAGGATATTGTAAAGATTTTCATGTAAAGGGGGATTTGCATGTATACAAGAAATCAGACAAGAGTTATTTCAATTGGAGATGTTAAGATTGGAGGAGGCAATCCGATTGCTATCCAGTCTATGACTAATACAAAGACAGAGGATATAGAAGCGACAGTCAAACAGATTCTTGCTCTTGAGAAGGCAGGATGTCAGATTATTCGCTGTACCGTCCCAACAATGAAAGCTGCAGAAGCATTTACAGAAATTAAGAAAGAAATTCATATTCCGCTAGTTGCAGACATTCATTTTGATTATAAACTTGCGATTGCGGCGATGGAACATGGTGCAGATAAGATCCGCATTAATCCAGGAAATATTGGTTGTGAAGAAAACATCCGCAAGGTCGTAGAAACGGCAAAGAAATATCATGTGCCAATTCGTGTTGGTGTAAACAGTGGATCACTAGAAAAACCATTAGTCAAAAAATACAATGGAGTGACAGCACAAGGATTGGTAGAAAGTGCATTAGATAAAGTGGCAATGCTTGAAAAATACGATTTTCATGATATGGTAGTCAGCATTAAATCATCAGATGTTTTAATGTGTGCAGAGGCATATCGTCTGGTTGCAGAGAAAATTGATTATCCACTACATGTAGGAATCACGGAAGCAGGAACTGTCTTTAGTGGTAATATTAAGTCAGCCGTTGGTCTTGGAATCATTTTAAATCAGGGAATTGGTGATACCATCCGTGTCTCATTAACAGGAGATCCTGTCAATGAGATTGCAAGTGCAAAATTGATTTTGAAGACGTTGGGACTTCGAACAGGAGGAATTGAGGTTGTATCTTGTCCAACTTGTGGACGTACAAATATTGATCTGATTTCACTTGCAAATCAGGTAGAAACAATGGCTGCAGATTTTGAAGATCTGAATCTTAAGGTTGCAGTTATGGGTTGCGTTGTAAATGGACCAGGAGAAGCTAAAGAAGCAGATGTAGGAATTGCGGGTGGTAATGGAGAAGGACTTTTGATCAAGAAAGGTGAAGTCATCCGTAAAGTACCAGAAGATGAACTGCTTAATACTTTAAGATACGAATTAGAACACTGGGGTGAATAAAATGGAAGTGACAACGAAACCATTTTTCAGTGTGTTCCCGGATCTGAAAGTTTCAGACGATGTAAGATCATTGTTTGAAGACGCAAATATTAAAGAAATCACATTAAAGAAAAGAGACAATATGCTTAAGATCTCTTTTCAATGTGATCATCTGATTTCAAGAGTTGATACATGGAGAATGGAACGAACAATCAGAGAACAGCTGTTTTCAAAACGTTTTGTAAAGATTCGTTTTCAGGAAAGTTATCATTTATCCGAACAATATAATCTCAAATATCTAATGGAGCATTACATGAAAAGCTTCCTCTTTGAGTTAAAAGGCAAAGGGGAGGTTATTTTTAATGTTGTAAGAAAAGGAGATTATAAAGTTTCTGATAATGTGATCACATTTTATTTTGAAGATACTTTTGTAAATCGAAATAAAGCACCAGAAATCAAAGACTTTTTTGAAACAATTTTAAAAAATCGTTTTTCGATTGACGCGAAAGTCGGATTTGATTTTTCTAAAACAATTGATCAGAGTCTTAAGATGGAAAGCAATTATCGCTTACAGCAGGAAATTCATACAATTGTGGAACATGCAGATACGGTGGAGAAAGAACAAAAAGAAGAGAAGAAAGCTAGAAAAAAAGCGGCAGTTACAAAAAAAGAACATACGTTTAAGAAGAAACCAAAATATTCAGATGATCCAACACTGTTATATGGCCGAAATTGTGATGGTGAGTTAATGGAAATTAAAGATATCTATGATGAAATTGGTGAAGTTGTAGTTCATGGCCAGATTACATTTCTTGAGACTAGAGAAATCCGAAATGAAAAGACAATTATTATTTTCCATATTACAGACTTTACAGATACGATCAGTTGTAAGATTTTTGTTCGAAATGAACAGCTTCCGGATATTTTGGACGGGCTCAAAAAAGGTAAGTTCTATCGTATCAAAGCAGTTGCAATGTATGATAAATTTGATCATGAGATTGCACTTGGTTCAGTCGCAGGAATTAAAGCTATCACAGATTTTAGGGAAAAACGTCAGGATACATCGATGGAGAAACGTGTGGAATTACATCTTCATACTGTAATGAGTGATAATGATAGTGTGGTACAGATCAAAGATATTGTAAATCGTGCTTATGAATGGGGACATCCAGCAGTTGCAATTACAGACCACGGAGTTTTACAGGGATTTCCAATTGCACGTCATGCGTATGAAGATCTGAAATTAAAAGAAGACGATCCATTTAAGATCATTTATGGTGTAGAAGGATATTTTGTTGATGACCTTGGAGATCTGATCATTGATTCAAAAGGACAGTCATTAATGGACAGTTATGTTGTATTTGACATTGAAACAACAGGATTTAACAGTGTGAATGATCGAATTATAGAAATTGGTGCTGTCAGAGTCATTGGAGGAGAGATTAAAGAAACATTCAGTGAATTTGTCAATCCAGAGTGCCCAATTCCATATAAGATCACACAGCTGACAACAATCACAGATGGCATGGTGAAAGATGCTGGAACAATTGAAGAGATTCTTCCGCAGTTTTTAAAATTCTGCGAGGGATCTGTTCTGGTTGCACATAATGCAGGATTTGATACTGGATTCATTCATGAAAATGCCAAAAGATTAAATCTGCCATATGATTATACAGTCGTAGATACACTAGGACTTGCAAGATGTTTGATGGGACATCTTGGTAAATTTACATTGGATAATATCTGTAAACATTTAAATATTATACTAGAAACACATCATAGGGCAGTTGATGATGCGACAGCAACAGGAAAGATTTTTGTAGAATTTATTTCTATGTTAAAAGAAAAAGGCATTACAGATCTTGATCAGGTTAATGAATTTGCAAATGATAATGTTGATCTAATTAAAAAAGGTCGTATGTATCATGGGATTATCCTTGTAAAGAATAATACAGGTCGTGTAAACTTAAATCGTTTAGTATCGGAATCACATTTGAATTATTTTAACCGTCGACCAAGAATGCCAAAATCTCTGATCAATAAATACAGAGATGGGCTGATCATTGGTTCTGCATGTGAAGCGGGAGAATTATATCAGGCATTATTGGATGAGCGCTCTGATGAAACGATTGCCAATATTGTATCATTTTATGATTATTTGGAGATTCAGCCAGTTGGCAATAACGAATTTATGATCGAATCAGAGCGAGTGGAGAATGTAAATTCAGTTGAAGATATTCAGAGATTGAATCAAAAGATCGTGGATCTTGGAGAACAATTCCATAAGCCGGTTGTTGCAACTTGTGATGTACATTTCTTGAATCCAGATGATGCGATCTATCGTTCTATTTTATTAGCTGGAAAAGGGTTTAAAGATGCGGACAAACAGGCACCGCTTTATTTTAGAACAACGCAGGAAATGTTAGATGAGTTTGCATATCTAGGAAGTGAGAAAGCAAAAGAAGTTGTAATTACCAATACCAATAAGATTAACGATATGATTGAAAATATATCTCCGATCCATCCAGATAAATGCCCGCCAGTTATCCCGAATTCAGATAAAACACTGAGAGAGATTTGTTATAAGAGGGCCCATGAAATTTATGGAGAAGATCTTCCAGAGCGAGTGACAAGCCGTCTGGAAAAAGAGTTAAATTCTATCATTGGAAATGGATATGCGGTAATGTACATCATTGCGCAAAAACTGGTGTGGGATTCTAATGATCATGGATATCTGGTAGGGTCACGAGGATCGGTAGGATCTTCTTTTGCAGCAACAATGTCAGGAATCACAGAAGTAAATCCGTTGCCAGCACATTATATTTGTCCGGAATGTCATTATGTAGATTTTGATTCGGAACAAGTACAGAAATATGCAAAGATGGGTATGTCTGGATTTGATATGCCAGATGCATATTGCCCAAAGTGTGGAACAAAGATGACAAAAGAAGGACAGGATATCCCCTTTGAGACATTCCTTGGATTTAAAGGAAATAAAGAGCCGGATATTGACTTAAACTTTTCTGGAGAATATCAGGGAAAAGCTCATGCTTATGTGGAAGTTATCTTCGGAAAGGGAAAAGCATTTCGTGCAGGAACAATTGGTACACTTGCAGAAAAAACGGCATATGGTTATGTATTGAAATATCTGGAAGAACGAGGGATTACAAAACGTCGCTGTGAGATTGAAAGATTAGCTCTTGGATGCACTGGAGTTAAGAGAACAACCGGTCAGCATCCAGGTGGAATCATTGTAGTGCCTCATGATAAAGAAATTTATGATTTTACAGCAGTACAGCATCCGGCAAATGATATGAATACACCGATCATCACAACCCATTTTGAATATCATTCCATTGACCAGAATCTGTTAAAACTAGATATTCTTGGACATGACGATCCGTCTATGATCCGAAGAATGGAAGATATCACAGGAATTGATGCGCAAACGATCCCAATGGATGATAAAGGTGTTATGGGATTGTTCCATGGAACAGAAACATTAGGAATCACGCCAGAAGATATTGATGGAACGCCACTTGGATCACTTGGAGTTCCAGAGTTTGGTACAGACTTTGTAATTCAGATGCTTCAGGATACGCATCCACAGAGCTTTTCTGATCTTGTCCGTATTTCTGGTTTGTCTCATGGAACTGATGTATGGCTTGGAAATGCCCAGACATTGATTGAGAATGGAGATGCAGTGATTTCCACTGCAATTTGTTGTCGAGATGATATCATGGTATATTTGATCAACCAGGGACTGGAACAAGAGGCATCCTTTAAGATCATGGAAGGCGTCCGAAAAGGAAAGGGACTAACGGATGAACAGGAGCAGATGATGAGAGATCATAACGTACCAGACTGGTACATCTGGTCTTGTAAACAGATTAAATATATGTTCCCAAAAGCCCATGCGGCAGCTTATGTTATGATGGCATGGAGAATCGCATGGTATAAGGTGTATCATCCACTGGCATATTATGCAGCATATTTTAGTATTCGTGCGAAAGCATTTTCGTATGAAGATATGTGCCTTGGAAAAGAACATTTAGATGAAAAGATGAGAATCATCAAAAACACACCAAAGCATGAAGTAAAGAATGCCGACCTTGACCTGTTACGAGAAATGAAGATCGCAGATGAAATGTACGCGAGAGGCTATGAATTCTGGCCATTAGATATTTACAAAGCAAAAGCAAAAGATTTTCAGGTAATTGATGGCAAGATCATGCCAGCACTTACAAGTATCGACGGAATGGGAGAAAAAGCGGCGCAGCAGGTAGAAGAAGCAGCCAAGGGAGAACAGTTTACTTCCTTAGAAAACTTCAGAAATCGCACCAAGGCACCGCAGGCATGTATTGATAAAATGAAGGAATTAGGAATCATGGGGGATCTTTCAGATACAGACCAGTTAAGTTTTAATTTTCTTTGAGAATATGTGAAAAAACTCTTGTCAAGAGATATTTTTCATGTTAAACTAAATATAGCTTAAGAAAAAATGACTTAGGAGTGGGCAGATGTCCACTCCTATTTTGTGTAACAATGAAGAAATAACACTACAAAAGAAAGGGTTGATACATTGGCAAGACGAGTTGATATTGAAACAAAAACAGAAGAACTAGTATTACCGATCATTGAAGCCAACAATTTTGAACTGGTGGATGTAGAATATGTCAAAGAAGGGGCAAACTGGTATCTAAGAGTTTATGCAGATAAAGAAGGCGGGATCGCAATTGATGATTGTGTACTGATCAGTCGAAGCTTAGAAGAGAAACTAGATGCAGAAGATTTTATTGAAGATGCATACATTTTAGAAGTAAGTTCTCCAGGACTTGGAAGACCACTAAAAAAAGAAAAAGATTACGTAAGAAGTGTTGGAAAGTCCATTGATATCAAGCTTTATAAAGCAATTGACAAACAGAAGGAATTTACTGGTATTTTAAAAGAAAACACAGAAGATCAGATTGTACTTACAGTCGAAGATCAGGATATTACATTTGAGAAAAAGAGCATTGCAAGTGCTCGTTTGTCGTTAGATTTTTAAGGAGGAAGAAAGAGAATGAGTGAATTAATTGCGGCATTAAATCAGTTGGAAAAGGAAAAAGGTATTGATAAAGACGTTATCATGGAAGCCATTGAAAATTCCCTGCTTGCTGCATGTAAAAGAGATTTTGGAAGTGCAGATAACGTTGTAGTTAATATGGATCGTGAAACAGGAGATATCTATGTCTATGCGATCAAAGAAGTTGTAGATGAAGTTTACGATCCTGCACTTGAGATCAGTCTTGGAAAGGCAAAGGCTATTGATAAGAATTTAAATCTTGGGGATACTGTAAGAATCGAAATCACACCAAAAGATTTTGGACGTATTGCAGCAATGCATGCAAGAAGCGTGATCGTACAGAAGATTAAAGAAGAAGAAAGAAGAGTTGTATACGATCATTTCTACTGTAAAGAAAAAGATATCGTAACAGGTGTTGTACAGCGTTATGTTGGAGAGAATGTAAGTGTAAGCTTAGATGATAAAACAGATGCTCTCCTAATGAAATCTGAGCAGATCAAAGGTGAAGTATTTAAACCAACAGAAAGAATCAAACTTTACATTGTAGAAGTAAAAGAGACAAATCGTGGCCCACGTATTCTTGTTTCAAGAACACATCCAGATCTTGTAAAACGTCTGTTTGAAAAAGAAGTTGCAGAAATCCAGGACGGAACAGTTGAAATCAAAAACATCGTTCGCGAAGCTGGATCAAGAACAAAGATGGCTGTATGGTCTAATGATAAGAATGTAGATCCTGTTGGAGCATGTGTTGGATTAAATGGTGCCAGAGTAAACGCGATCGTAAATGATTTAAAAGGTGAGAAGATCGACATCATCAATTGGAATGAAGACCCTTGTGTATTCATCGAGAATGCATTAAGTCCATCAAAAGTTGTTTCTGTAGCAGTTGATGTAGAAGAAAAGAGTGCAGAAGTTGTAGTTCCAGATTATCAATTATCATTAGCAATTGGTAAGGAGGGACAGAATGCGAGACTTGCTGCAAGATTAACAGGATACAAGATTGATATTAAGAGTGAATCACAGGCTGCCCAAGAAGCAGCAAAAGCCAGTGAGGAACCAGAAACAGATGATTTTGAAATTGAAGAAGATCTTTTTGATAATGAAGAAATCAATGACGATTTCACAGAAGATGTAGAAGATACAGAAGAAGCTGTTGAAGATTTCGATGCAGAGGATATCGAAGAATAGAAAATATCAGCAGGTGATAAAATGAATCGAAAAATTCCAACGAGAAAATGTATCGGATGCGGTGAATTAAAAGAAAAGAATCAATTAGTCCGGATCGTGAGATCAAAAGAAGGTAAAATAAGTCTTGATGTGACTGGAAAGAAAAATGGGAGAGGGGCATATATCTGCCCTGATCCAGAATGCTTAAAACAAGCATTTAAGAAAAAGGGATTGGATCGTTCTTTTAAGATGGCTGTACCGGAATCAGTCTATGAGACATTAAAAAAGGAGATGGAAAAACTTTATGAATAAAGTGTTATCTCTTCTTGGTCTTGCATTTAGATCAGGAAATCTGGTCAGCGGAGAATTTGCCACAAGAGAAGCAGTCAGGAAAAAGGCAGCGACTCTTGTCATTGTAGCCAATGATGCTTCCGATAATACAAAAAAGATGTTTGCGAATCAGTGTAAACATTATCAGGTACCTTTTTATTGCGGAGGATTAAAAGAGGAGCTTGGGCATGCGATTGGAAAGGAGTTTCGAGCTTCCATCGCGGTAACCGATCAGGGATTTGCTGATGCTCTTTTAAAACAGCTTGATAAATAAAAATCACAGGAGGTATATTTATGGCAAAATTCAGAGTCTACGAAATTGCAAAAAAATATAATAAAGACAATAAAGAAATTTTAGAAATTTTGAAAGCCAATCATGTGGAAGTAAAAAACCATATGAGTACCATAGGAGATGAGCAGATCAAAATGATTGATAATGCATTGAAACCAAAGAAAGAAGCAAAACAGAATAACAATTCAAAGAAACAGGAAAATTCAAAGAAACAGGAAAATTCAAAGAAACAGGAAAATTCAAAGAGAAAAGATAATAAAAAAGCACAGAATATGGA